>CAZUGW010000061.1:8032-12496 GCA_964620055.1 uncultured bacterium | reverse complement strand
CCAACACGCCGATCACAATGACGCCAGGTCCGTCGCGGGGAATCCCGTCGTTCTCTTCGCTCCCGCCGAGACCACCGAGAAGGGTGTGACGTTTCGGGGATTGTCCACCTTTCACGACACCAAGCGCGGGGCCGAGCGCGGCGCGAACATCGTCTGGTCTATCGAGGCCGACGGGATGCGCGTCTGCCATCTTGGTGACCTGGGGGTGACGTCGGCCGCGGAGGAGATCAAGCACGTCGGCCCCATAGACATCTTGTTGGTCCCAGTGGGAGGCACGTTCACCATAGACGCACGCGGCGCGACCGAGGTGGTGAACGCGCTGAAGCCGCGGCTCGTCATCCCGATGCACTACCGCACCCCGAAGACCAAGCTCAACCTCGCCTACGTGGACGACTTCCTGGCGGAGAAACGCAACGTGCGGCGCGTGGAGGGGAGCGAGCTGGTCGTCACCACGGACACACTGCCGCACGAGACCGAGATCGTGGTGCTGAAGCCGGCGCTGTAACCCCTACTTCTCGACGGGCAGGATAATCCCGCGCATGATGATGTTCTGACAGAAGATGAACACCAGCAGCGTCGGGACCGCCGTGAGCACCAGCGAGGCCATCTTCATGGCCTGAGGCGCCCAGGAGTTCATCTGGATCAGCCACACCATGATCGTCCACATGTGCGGGTCCTGGCACACCAGGAAGGCCCACATGTAGCCGCCGTAGGCCGCGCCGAAGGCGCCCAAGGAGATCACCGCCAGCACCGGCAGGGAGAGCGGCAGGGTGATGCGCAGGAACATGGTGGCCTCGCGCGCGCCGTCAATCTGCGCCGCCTCGTACAGTTCCCGCGGCAAGCTGTCGAAGAACCCCTTGAGGATGAAGATGGACATCCCGCTCGCCATCCCCGGCAGAATCAGCGCCCAGTAGGTGTTCAGCATGTGGGTGGACTTGAGCAGGAGGAAGTTGGGGATCATGGTCACTTCCCCGGGGAAGGCCATGGTGGCGAGCAGGAAGAGCAGGATCTTGTAGGTCGCCGGCAGTTGGTAGCGGGAGAGCGCGTAGGCGGCCAGCGGGTTCACGATCAGCGTGACCAGTAACGTCGCGACGACGAGGACGAACGTGTTCCACACCGCCCGGCCGTGCAGCGCGATCACCTGCAGCACCTCGCGGTAGTTGCGAACCAGAAACTCCTTGCGGATGTCGTGCGCGCTCGCCAACATCTCCGCCCAGTCGCTCTCCAGGCGCGGCGCCACCACCTGGGCGAGATCCGCGTACGTCGTGTGATAGGCCTGGTTCAGCGCCGCGACGTCGTGGTACTTCCGCGTTAGCCGCTCGCGGTACAGCACCTCGGGCGTGCGGAGTCGGATGAACTGCGCGGGCGCCGGACCCATCACGAACTCCATCCAGTCCACGCGCCACACTTCGCTTGCGGGCACCGTGTGCGACAGTTTGATCTGCGCCCAGTCCGTGTAGCTGGTCTGGTGCGCTCTATTGAAGGCAGCGAGGTCGCCGTAGCGCTTCGCGAGGGCGGCCTGGAAAGCGGGCTGGGCCCCCGCCTCGAGCTCGAGGTAATGGAGCGGACACTCCTCGCGCACGTACGCGATCCAATCCTGGGCCAGCTTCGGCGAGGTCGGCACGCGCTCCGGGAGTTGCACCTGGCTGTCCCCCTGGTAGGTGCGCCCATGCCGCTTACCCAGGTCCTTCAGATCGGTGCCGTACTTCGTGGTCAGCCACTTCCACCACATCCCATCCATGCTCACGGGAAGGCGATAGCGCGGGGCCAGGCCCATCTTGAACTCGAGGAACTCGCGGTATTTCCGAGAGTCGCTCGCCTGCTGTTGACGGTCCTCCCAGTGGTCGGGCGGATAGCGCAGGGACGCCTCCGTCCAGCCGGGGTGAACTTCTCCGTAAGCCTGGTTGACTTGCTCCACGCTTCCCTGGAAACGGTCCTGAAGGAATCCGCGGTACCGCACCAGGGCCTCCGGGGTGATCTGGGAGACGGTCTCTTGGTGGGCGAGATCCACGTACTCCGGGGGAAGGGAGGCGGAGAACTCCTGCCAGTCCGCCACGGCCCGCGCGTTCGCGCCGGTGGGTCGCTCCAGGTCCTTGAACGTGATGGTCGCGCGCTGCAGGAACTTGTTGAAGAGGTCTATGTTCTCGCTGTACTTGGATTCCTCGTACTTGCGGAAGAGCGCAGCCTCGTCGTGCCAGTAGCGCGGGATGAAGTCGAGGTCGTTCTGGTCGGTGTAGCTGGCGAACGACATGGAGATCATCAGCCAGAACGGGTACACCATCGTCACCGCGCCCGCGATGAGGATCACGTAGAGGGCGATGATCACCGCCCGCAGCTTGGGTTCCTTCCTTCCAATGACGGAGATGATCGGCATGGCTCAGGCTTCCGCCGTCTTGAACTGGATCTTGGAGAGGATCCGCAACTGCCAGATGGTGAAGCCCAGCAGCATCACACCCACCACCCAGGCCGCGGCCACCGCGTACCCGAAGTTGAGGTAGAGGAAGGCGTTGTACCAGATCTCGAGCCCGATCACGTGGGTGGCCAGCAGCGGCCCGCCTCCCGTCATCGGGAAGATCGCCTCGAAGGAGCGGAACGCCCCCACGAACGCGCCCACGAAGTTGATGATGATCAGCGGCTTCATATAGGGCAGAGTGATGTTGCGAATCTTGCTGAGAATGCCGGCCCCGTCCAGATCGGCGGCCTCGTAGTACTCCTCGGGGATGCTCTTCAGTGCCGCCAGGTAGATGAGACAGCCCGGCCCGGCCCCGGCCCAGATGCCGGGGATGATGACGCATAGCATCGCCAACTTCGGGTCGTCCAACCACGTCTGGGCCGAGATGTGGAGGACGGCCAGCATCTGGTTCAGCAGGCCGGCCGGGCCGGGGTCATAGAACCGCTTCCAGAGCAAGAGGATCACCAGTCCCGTCGTGGCCGCCGGCAGGTAGTAGAGCGTGCGGAAGAACACCTTGCCCCGCGGCACCTCGTGCAGCATCAGCGCCAAGACGATCGGCGCGCCAAACCCGAGGCCCAGGGCCATCACCATGTAGACGAAGCTGTTCCACATCGCGCGCCAGAAGCGCGGCTCGAACAGCACATTGCTGAAGTTCTGCAGCCCCACCCACTTGCTGGGCACGATCAGCTTGTAGTCCTGGAAGCTCATCACCGAGCCGCGGGCCAGCGGGTAGTACTGCCACACGAACACCGACCCGAGCGCCGGTAGGAGGATGGCATAGGCCGGCCACGTCATCTTCAGATGTCGCAGCAGATCGGCGCGCGCCCCTTTCCGGTCCACGATGTGCCGGGCTGCGAAGTCCCCGCTGATGGAATCCGTCGGGACAGCAGGGCGAAGGCCACGAAGAGGACGATCACGACGACCAGGGTCACCTGCAGGCGCATCGCCTGGATCTCCAGCGGGATGACGCCGATCATCCGCTCGTTGGCGTGCTTCACCGCCTTATCCAGCAGCGCCTGGTAGTCCGTCCGATCGGAGATGGCCACCGCATCAATGGGGGGCGTCATCTCCTGATAGACCATCTCGCAGTTCCGGCCGTAGGGCTCGGGCTTGCCGGACCGGATCGCCTCCGTGAGCGTCGCCTCCCAGCCCGCAGGCACGTCGCGCAGGTAGCGCTCGTAGCCGAACTTGCGGAGGTAGTGGGGGGCGATGAACTTCGCGTAGCCGTTCTCGACGTACACCCGGGCCTTGATGCGTTGCGCCTCGTCGCCGGCCCAGAACTTGATGTACTCCCAGGCCGCGTCCCGCACCCGCTTGTCCTTGATGGTGGAGTTCATCCCCCACATGGTGCAGTTCAGCTCGTTGCCGCGCTTGCCCGTCGGACCCAGCGGCACGGGGGCCACTCCCACCAGATTCGGGTCCAGATTCGCCATCAAGTCATCGGACAGGTAGTTGAAGTTCATCCCGATCTGGCCGAAGGTCCATTTGGTGTAGTCCTCTGTGCCGCGGTACGCGACCCCGGTATAGCTCTTGCCGCCGCGGGTCCATTTCGCGCGCATCAGCTTCTGGTAGAACTTGAGCGCCGTCACCGCCCCCGCGTCGTTGAACACCGCATGCCATTGACCGCTCTTGTCCTGTACCACGGCCTCGCCGCCGGCCGACCAGAGGTAGTTGATGAAGTACCAGGAGGCTAAGGAGCCGCTGACCAGGTTGACCCCGTACTGCCCCTTCTCCGGGAGGGTCAGCTTCTGCGCATACTCGTACAACTCGTCCCAATTCCGCGGTGGCCGGTTCGGGTCCAGGCCGGCCTTCCGGAACAGGTCTTTGCGATACACCAGCACCTGCACCATCGTGCCGTAGGGGATCGCCCACACGTGCTTCTTCCCGTCGGGCCCTTCCCGCTTGATCACCGGCCACACTTGCGGGTGGATCCGCTCGCTCAGGTCCTCCTCCTTCGCCCACTTGGCCACATACTCGTCGAGCGGATAGAGGAAGTGCTGCTGGATGTAAGA
>CAZUGW010000061.1:0-8022 GCA_964620055.1 uncultured bacterium | reverse complement strand
GTCGGAACTGCGGAAGTTGACGTACAGCACATCCGGCGCCACCCCACCGGCCATCGCCAGCGACGTGGTTCCGACGTTGCCCGAGGTGCCGGGAATGACCAGCCCCTGGAAGGCCTCCACCTTGATGTTCGGGTGGAGCCGCATGAACCGTTCTACGATAGCCCACTCGGCGCGGGTGCCGACGTCGCGGTTCTCCTTCGCCGGGAGGTTCATCACCTTCAGCGTGACCGGCTCCGCGGCGGCGGGGGACAGGGTGGCCAAGAGGAGGAGGGCCAGGCCGCAGCCAAGGAGGGCTACCTGAGGAATCATCGAGTTCCGCACGAAACGCCTCCGACCCCAGCGAGCAAACACGGCGGCGATTATAGCACGCCGCCCAGGACAACGCTACCAGGAGCCACGGTTGGACCTCTGAGCTTCCTCTGAACACCGGCCGGAAAAAAAGGTCGGCCGTGGTCTTGACAGACTTTCCGAGCCGTGGCATATTAAACCCTAGAATTCCTACTGCTTAACTAGGATACTGCCTTTCAGTACCCGTCTGTCTCACCCAGGCGCTGGAGAGCGCCGGAGCAATCAGAATCTACCGCCCCGCTGGCGGCGAGGGAGAAATGTCATGATCGAGTTGGCTGTCGAACAGGTGGCGCCGGAGTTGGAGGGTCGCTCCACCGAGGAAGTGCTGAAATGGGCTGTGGACACCTTCGGGGATCGCGTCGCCCTGGCTTGCAGCTTCGGGGCCGAGGACGTGGTGCTGGTGGACCTGCTGTCCAAAGTCACCGACCGGCCGCGGGTCTTCGCAATTGACACCGGCCGGCTGCACGGAGAGACGTACGAAGTGGCCGAGCGGCTGCGGGAGCGCTACGGGCTGAGCATCGAGGCCTACTACCCGCAGCGCGAGGCGGTGGAGACGCTGGAGCGGGAACAGGGCTTCTACTCCTTCCGCCAGAGTCTCGAGGCGCGGCATGCCTGCTGCCATATCCGCAAGGTGGAGCCCCTGAACCGCGCGTTGGGTCAGCTCGACGCCTGGATCACCGGGCTGCGGCGCGAGCAGAGCGTGACCCGCACCGCGGTGCAGGTCCTCGAGCGGGACGAGGCCCACGGCGGCATCGCCAAGCTCAACCCGCTCGTGGATTGGACAAACGACCAAGTTTGGGCGCATATCAAAGAGCACCAGGTCCCCTATAATCGCCTCCATGATCAGGGTTATCCCAGCATCGGCTGCGAGCCGTGCACCCGCGCCATCCAGGCCGGCGAGCATCCGCGCGCGGGCCGTTGGTGGTGGGAGTCCCCGGAGCAAAAGGAGTGTGGCTTGCACGTACCTGGGCAGGCCGGGTAGAATCAACAGCGATCCCGATTGGGGGGTAGTGAGATGCTCAACTTGATCACCGGCGCGGTGTCCGTGGCGCTCGCCGTGAATATCGGGGCGAACAACAGCGCGGCCGAGATGGGCCCGGCCTATGGCGCCGGGGTCCAGTCCCAGCGGCGGGCCGTCGCCATCATCGCGATCTTCTGCGCCATCGGCGCGATCGTGGCGGGCCACCGGGTGATGGACACCGTGGGGCACGGCCTGATCGGGGCCGACACCTTCGCGCAGCATTCCAAGGGCGCGCTGATCATCGCGCTCTCCGCGGTCGCCTTGATCGGCTTCGCCAACGTCATCCGCCTCCCCCTTGCCACCAGCCACGCGGTGGTCGGGGCCGTGGTGGGCTTCGGGCTCTTCTACGGCGCCGTGAATGTGCCGCTGGTCACCTCGGTCGTGCTGTGGTGGATCGCCACCCCCCTGGCAGCGCTGGTGATCTCCGCCGCGGTGGGGCGGTATCTCTACCCAGGCCTCAGCCGCTGGGTGAGAAGGCTGCCGAGCGAGCAGCTTTCCAGCCGCATCGTCACCTGGGCGGTCACGCTCGCCTCCTGCTGGATGGCCTTCGCCGCCGGGTCGAACAGCCTTGCCAAAGCGATGGGGCCGGCCGTGGGCGCGGGCGTGTTCCAGCCGTCGCAAGCCGCCATCGCCGGCGGGCTGGCGATGGCCCTGGGGGCCGCACTGCTGGGCGGTCGGATGATCCATACCGTGGGCAAAGAGATCACGCCTATCTGCCCGGTCTGCGCCTTCCTCATCCAGGCGGTCTCGGCTTCCATCATCTATACCGCCTCCCACTTCGGGCGGCCGGTCTCCCTCGCCGAGATCGTGACCTGCTCGGTGATTGGGTTCGGATGGGCGGCCAGCGGATTCCGCACCACGTCGCAGAATTACCACGTGCGCCGCATCCTGGTGCTCTGGCCCGCCGCCCCGGTGCTCTCCGCCGCGGCCGCCTTCGCCCTGTCGTCCATCAGATAACGAGTTCAGAGGATATCACTATTATGATAGAGTCCCGCCCGGCTCCGGCCGCTGATACCGAATACGACGAATCCTTCCCCCTCCCGCCGCACGGCGGGAGGTTGGTCAATCGCCTGGCCGAGGCGGAGGCGCTCCCCTCCCTCCGGGAGGAGGCCGCGCATCTTCCCGCGGTCAGCATCACGCCGCGGCAGCTCTCCGACCTGGAGCAGATCGCCCTCGGCGCCTTCAGCCCCCTGGAGGGGTTCATGGGCGAGGCCGACTACCGGAGCGTGCTGCACGAGATGCGCCTCGCCGACGGGACCGCGTGGAGCCTCCCCATCACCCTCGCCGCGACGCGCGAGGCGGCCGACGGCCTGAAGCTCGGGACAAACGTCGCCCTGGTCCCGGAGGGAAGTGAGCGCCCCATCGCAGTGCTCGCGCTCTCCGATAAGTACGATTATGACAAGCGGGAGGAGGCGCGGCTCGCCTATCGCACCGAGGACGAGAACCACCCCGGCGTGGCCGCGGTGTATCGCCAGCCCGAGGTGCTGCTGGCCGGAGAGATCACGCTGCTCGAGCTCCCTTCCCACGCGGAGTTCGGCGACCTGTGCCGGCCGCCCGCGGCGACGCGGCGCATCTTCTGGGAACTGGGGTGGCGGCGCGTGGTGGGCTTCCAGACGCGCAACCCTATCCATCGCGCCCACGAGTACTTGCAGAAGTGCGCGCTGGAGATCGTCAATGGGCTGCTCATCCACCCCCTGGTGGGAGAGACCAAGGATGACGACATCCCCTCGGACGTCCGCCTGCGCTGCTACCACGCCCTGATTGACGACTACTTCCCCCGCGGCCGCGTCCTGCTCTCCCTCTGGCCCGCGGCGATGCGTTACGCCGGCCCGCGGGAGGCGATCTTTCACGCGCTGGTGCGGAAGAACTACGGCTGCACGCACTTCATCGTGGGGCGTGACCACGCCGGGGTAGGGAACTACTACGGGACCTATGACGCGCAGCGCATCTTCGACGAGTTCTCACCCGAGGAGTTGGGGATCATGCCGTTGTGCTTCGAGCACGCCTTCTACTGCCGCGGCTGCGGGGCCATGGCCACCCCCAACACCTGCCCCCACGACGCCACCAAGCGCGTCAGCCTCTCCGGCACCAAGGTGCGGGAGATGCTCGCCGCGGGCGAACTGCCGCCGGAGGAGTTCACGCGTCCCGAGATCGCCCAGATCCTCCTCGCCGCCGCGAGGGAGAGCGGCCGCGTCTGAGCGAATACTAGAGGAGGCCTGGCCCTGAGATGGGCCGGCCCCTAGACCCTAGACCCTAACCCCTAGACCCTAGAAGGACGAACCCACATGGCATCTGAACAGAGCAGCACCGAGAGCACCCTGCGCGTCGCCGAGGACCTGAAGGCCGGCGGCTACATCCCCCAGCGCCAGCGCGGTAAGATCACCGTGCGCTGCAAGGCCCCCGGCGGCCGTGTCACCGCGGACCGCTTGGAGGCGATCGCGCGG
Organism: uncultured bacterium; assembly: GCA_964620055.1. Lineage (GTDB taxonomy): Bacteria > Armatimonadota > Hebobacteria > Hebobacterales > Hebobacteraceae > CAZUGW01. The sequence goes on along the minus strand of CAZUGW010000061.1, from coordinate 4,209 downwards.
GTGGCCCGCAAGTACGGCGACGGAAGCGTGCACCTCAGCGTCCGCATGTCCCCCGAGATCCTCTATGTGGACATGAAGGACCTCGAGGCGGTCAGGAACGAGCTGGCCGAGGCAGGGCAGGAGATCGCCTCCTGTGGCAAGCGCTTCCGCGTCACCACCGCCTGCGGGGGGTGCGAGTATAACCCGAACGGGTGGACCGACACCCAGCGGCTCTGTGTCGAAGCCACCGATCGCTTCTTCGGGCAGGACACGCCCCACAAGTTCAAGACCTGCTACACCGGTTGCGCCATAGACTGCATGCGCTCCCGGGAGATGGACCTGGGGTTCCAGGGCATGGTCGAGCCGAATCTGGTGGCGGAGAACTGCACCAGTTGCGGCCTCTGCGTGCGGGCCTGCCAGGACGACGCGCTGGTGCTGAACGACGACGGCCTTCCCGTGCGCGACCTGGACAAGTGCATCTCCTGCGGCGACTGCATCAAGGTCTGCTCTTTCGACGCCATGATCGTCAAGCGCATAGGCCATGCGGCCTGCGTGGGCGGCAGGCATGGAAAGCATCCCCACACCGCCTACCCGGTGGCCCAGTTCCTCACCGATGAGCAGACTTTGCAGGTCATGGAGGCCACCATGGCCTGGTATCGGGAGCATGGGAATAAGGGCGAGCGGATCGGCCTCACCCTCGACCGCGTCGGGATAGACTCCCTCCGCCGCGCGCTGAAGCCGGTGGTGGGAGACTCGTTGCTGACCCAGCAGGACATCGGCAAGCCCAAGTGGCGCCGGGTTTACCACGCGGGCGTGGCCGAGGCGTTCCCGCCCTACGGGGAGGTGTGAGATGGAGCGACAAGCCAATCAAGAGATAGACCTGCGAGGAGTCGCCTGCCCGCTGAACTGGGTGAAAACCAAGCTGCGCCTGGAGGAGATGGAACCGGGCGAGGTGCTGGAGGTGCTGCTGGACGACGGCGACCCCATCAAGAACGTCCCGCGCAGCGTCCGCGCCGAGGGCCACCGCATCGTCGCCGTGACGCCGCTGGAGGGGTATGTGAAGTTGTTGGTGGAGAGGGCGGAGGCGGTCACGGGCTGAGCGCCCGCGACGCGCGCGTGGGGTTATCCGATCCCCTCCGCCAGGGTCTGCAACTCCACGCTCTCGGCCGCGGGCTCCACTTCCACCAGCAGGGCCTTGGCGCCCTCCAGGTCCCCGGCCCTCACCAGTGCCTGCAGCTTGGTGGTTTCGTCCGGCATCAGGTCAATCTTCAGCGCGCCGGCGGAGCGCTCCACCAGCACACAGCCGACCCCGGTCTCGGGGCACACCTCGAATTGCAGTCCTTGCGCCATCGCACCTCTCCTTTCCAGACTCAGCTTGTTTATAATGAGCAATTCTAGATAAATCACAACCCCAAGAGAGAAGTTCTTTGTGCTTTCTTCTGCACCCGGCGAACTGCTTCTCGTCCGTGTGGCCGATATAGGGGGCACGACGTGTCGTGCCCAGTGGGGCTGCGCCGCGGTGACTTCGCGGACAGATGGGCCTACGGGCTTTCGTGAAGAGTCTCTGCAAGGCAATTACTATGTCGTTATCTTGACATTACCCCACTCCCTGCTATCCTGAGTAGGGGCGTTCAGGACAGGAAAGCGGGTCTTGACAATGCGGTCGAAACGCTTGGCGTTGATGCTGCTGGCCGGCCTCTGGTTTTCCGCCGCGTCGGCGCGCGCGGAGGAGGTCACCGAGGCGTGGCGGAGTCCCTTCGGGACCGCCAGATCCGTCTCTGTCAACCCCGCGGACGGCTCTTGCTGGTCGGCGGCCCTAGCTTGGGATCCCCGGTGGTATGCAAGCACCGAGCTGATCAGCCTGCCGTTGCCGGGCAGCGATGGCTGGCCAGGGGCCTCGGAGTGTCCTGTCGTTAGCGCCGATGGCCGCTTCGTCGCCTTTCACTCTGCCGCCAGCGACTTGGTTCCTCTGGACACGAACGCAGCACTGGACGTGTTTGTGCGAGACCGCCTGCTGGGGACCACTGAGCGTGTGAGCGTGAGCAGCAGTGGCGAGGAGGCGAATGGAGACTCCGGCTACCCGTCCATCAGCGCTGACGGACGCTTTGTGGCCTACTGGTCCAACGCTCCAAACCTAGTTGACGGGGACACTAACAATGCGTGGGACGCATTCGTCCGCGACCGGTTGCATGGAACGACGGAGCGGGTGAGTGTGAACAGCGCAGGTCAGCAGGCCAATGGGCCTTCGAGCATCCCAGTCATCACCCCCGACGGACGGTTTGTGGCTTTTGCCTCCGATGCCAGCAATCTCGCGCCTGAAGACCAGGAGGGGAATGAAGATGTCTTCCTGCGCGACCGCCTTGCAGGGACCACGGAGTTAGTGTCCGCCCTTCCCGGGGATGCCGGCTACCGGTCTCCCTCTATCAGCTCTGACGGTCGTTTTGTCGCCTTTGAAGGCGCGCGCTACATGAACACCTCGGTATGGCTGCGTGATCGTTTGAGCCCGACCCCTGAGGCGGTCGCCGGAAGTTCAGGGAGGCCATCTGTTAGCGGTGACGGTCGCTTCGTCGCGTTCTACTCGGCAGCCTCCGACTTGGTGCCCGGAGATACCAATAAGACCTACGACGTCTTCGTCCGCGACCGCCTCCTTGCCATCACCGAGCGAGTGAGCATCGGCAATTCAGGAGAGCAGGCTGACTCTGCATCAACGGGCGGGCGTATCACCCCCGACGGCCGCTTCGTGGTGTTCGTCTCGCTGGCCTCGAACTTGGTGCTCGGCGACACCAACAAGGTCTGGGACACCTTCGTCCGAGATCGCCTGCTCGGCATCACGGAGCGCGCCAGCATCAGTACGACGGGAGAGCAGGGAAATGGGCCTTCTGTACAGGCCTTCGACCCCCCCTCTATCACCCCGGATGGCAGATTCGTGGCCTTCGCGTCAGAAGCCACGAACCTCGTCTCGGGAGACACCAATGGGTGCAGCGACATCTTCCTCCGCGATCGCGGGCTGCAGCTCTTTCGCGATGTGCCGTCCGATCACTGGGCCTTCGCGGAGATCATGGCCTGCGTCGAGGCTGGCCTCGTCTCCGGTTACCCCGATGGCACGTACCAGCCCACTTTGCCCGTCACCCGCGACCAGATGGCGGTCTTCGTCTCTCGCGCGCTTGCCGGCGGTGACGCCAACATCCCGCCTGGCCCTGCAACCCCCTCCTTCGCGGATGTGCCGACCACGCATTGGGCCTACCGGTACATCGAGTACGCCAAGGCGCAACGCGTGGCAGAGGGGAACTGGCGAGGACTCTACGAACCCGACCGGCCCGTTGACCGCGCCCAGATGGCCGTGTTCCTGACCCGCGCGCTGGTCGCGCCCTGGGGCGATGGAGGCCTGGTCGGTTACGTGCCTCCCTTCAGGCCGACTTTTCGCGACGTCTCGCCGACCGCCTGGGCCTACAAGCACATTGAGTACCTGGCCGCTCCCGCGCGCGCGGTGATCCACGGCTACCCGGACGGGCTGTACCACCCGGAACTGACAGTGACGCGGGATCAGATGGCCGTCTACATAAGCCGGGCGTTCGATCTGCCAATGTAGGGGCACGGCAGGCCGTGCCCTGGCGAAGTTTGACGCGCGGCGGACATGGGCACGGCAGGCCGTGCCCCTACGCGCCAATCGCGCTCGACTTTGACTCCCCCTCGATCTCCGCCGCCGTCACCTCCCGGCCGAGCCGCGCGGAGAGGTAGAGGCCCTCGCTGATCCGCATCGTGCTCAGGGCCAGGCCGGCGGTGTCAATCAGCGGGACCCGCCCTTGCAAGGCCGCGGCCCAGTGGGCCTGCGGGCTGTCGTAGGCGTCGGTGTCCGGGAAGCACGACCGCCAGCGCGATTGCGCGGAGCGGAGGTCGAAGGTCGCGTCCATTTCCATGTCGGCGACAGTGGAGTGGTAGGAGAACGGCGCGAGTTGCACGCCACCCTTGGAGCCGACGATCTTGCTCCCGCCCTCGGCCCCGGCCAGGTGCAGGGCCCAGCTCTCCTCGATGAATAGGGTGATTCCGCCCGACAGCCGCACCAATCCGACGCCCAGCTCCTCGACATCATAGCCTCCGTTCTGCTGCCGGTCGGCGTACATGGGGATGGCCTGATGCGTCGCGCCGGAGACGGTCTCGATGGCGGGATGGCCGAGCAGGTAGAGCACCTGCGAGATGTGATACACGCCCATATCGAACATCGCGCCGCCG
>CAZUGW010000060.1:10745-12524 GCA_964620055.1 uncultured bacterium | reverse complement strand
ACCCGCCACCCAGCCGCGCCCGGAGGTGGGCACGAGCAGGCCGCACAGAATGCGGATGGTGGTGGACTTGCCCGCCCCGTTGGGGCCGAGGAAGCCGAAGACTTCGCCGCGGCCCACGGAGAACGTGATGTGGTCCACCGCGGTGAAAGCGCCGAAGCGCTTCACCAGGTCCTCGACCACGACCGTGGGCTGGGCGAGTGCGGTCATGCCGCGCCTCCGGTGACGACGGACACGAACACGTCCTCCAGGCTGGGTTCGATGCGGCGGGCGGAGGTGACCGCGATCCCCCTGTCCTCCAGCGCGCGGCGGAGGGTCGGCAGGTCGCGCTCCGCCGCCTCCATCCACACGTGCAGGCGGTCGCCGAACACCTGCACGCCGAGCGTCTGCGGCACGTCCTCCAGTGCCCCCTTGGCCTGTCGCTGCGGCGTGGCGATGAGCTCCACCAACTCGCCGCGCATCCGCCCCTTCAGTCCGTCAGGGGTGTCGGTCAGCAGCAGGCGGCCCCCCTCCATGAGTGCGACGCGATTGCACCGTTCCGCTTCGTCCATATAGGGGGTGCTGATGAACAGCGTCACCCCCTCGCGCAGCAACCCGTAGAGGAGGCGCCAGAAGTCGCGCCGCGAGACCGGGTCCACGCCGGTGGTCGGCTCGTCCAGGAACAGCACCTCGGGGGTGTGAATCAGCGTGCAAGCAAGAGCGAGCTTCTGCTTCATCCCTCCGGAAAGGTCCTGGGCCAATCGGTCGCGGAACGGGCCGAGGCGGCTGAAGTCGAGCAGTTCCTGCTCGCGGCGAAGGCGCTCGGCCTTCGGCACCTGATAGATGCGCGCGAAGAAGAGCAGATTCTCCGCCACGGTGAGGTCGCCGTAGAGGCTGAACCGCTGCGGCATGTACCCGATGCGGCGCTTCACATTCTCCGGGTCGCGGAGCACGTCGTATCCCGCCACCGAGGCCGCGCCGGCGCTGGGATCGAGCACCCCGCACAGCATCCGCATAGTGGTCGTCTTCCCCGCGCCATCCGGCCCCACCAGGCCGAAGATCTCGCCCCGCTGCACTTGCAGGTCGAGGCCGTCCACCGCGACCAACCCCTTGAACTCCTTGCGAAGTCCCGTCGCGTGAAGGGCGAGCTCGGCGGGGGGCGCGGCGGACACGGGCTAGCCCCCCACGTCAATGAGCGCGTCGGCCGGCATCCCGAGCTTGAGCTCCTGCTCGGGATTGTCCGCCTCAATCTTCACGCCATAGACGAGCTTCTCGCGCTCCTCTCTGGTCTGCACATTCTTGGGGGTGAATTCGGCCTGCTGGGAGATCTCGATCACCCGGCCGTGGTACTGCTTGTTGGGGTAGGTATCAGAGGTGATGGTCGCGGTCTGGCCGAGCTTCACCCGCCCCAGGTCGGTCTCTGAGACGCAGACGCGCAGCCACACCTTGTCCAGCGCGGCCAGGCGGAGGAGGGGCAGGCCGGGGGTGACCAAATCGCCCGGCTCCAGGTTGCGGAGCGTGATCGTGCCGTTCATGGGGGAGAAGATGCGCGTGTAGCCGAGTTGCACCTGGGCCGCCTTCACGACCGCCTCGGCCTGGGCGGCGCGGGCGCGCGCGGCGGCGATGGTCTCGGTGCGCGGGCCGGCGAGGGCGAGGGCCAGCGCGGCCTTCGCCGCCTCCGCCTGGGCGGCGGCCTGGGCGAGGCCGGCCTGGGCCGCGCGGATATCCTCGCGGCGCGAGCCGTGTTCGGCCTCCAGCAGACGCTGGCGCGCGGCCTCGAGTTGCGCCGCAGCCGCGTCGCGC
>CAZUGW010000060.1:0-10735 GCA_964620055.1 uncultured bacterium | reverse complement strand
CAGTAGGTCCACCTGCTGGCCGGGCAGCGCGCCCTTCGCCTCCAGGTTCTTGCCGCGCTGCAGTTCCGTCTCCGCGTTGCTCAGGGTCACCTGGGCCAACTGCACGCCGGCGCGAAGTTGCGCTATCTCCTCCTCCCGCGGCCCGGCCTTCACCAGGTCCAGTCGGGCCTGCGCCTGGCGCTTGGCGTCCAAGGCGGCCTGGTACTGAGCCCGGGCGCGGGCGATATCCTCCGGGCGAGTGCCCGCGAGCAGCTCCTCTAGGTTCGCCAGGGCCGCGCGGTGCGCGCCCTGCGCCTGTTGCACCTGGGCTCGCAGGTCGGCGTCGTCCAGCGTCGCGACCAATTCCCCCGCGCGCAGCCGATCCCCCTCGCGCGGCGGCAGCGTGACGATCTTCGCCGGGACCTTGGAGGTCACGTCCACCTCGGTGGACTCGATGGTCCCATTGCCCGCGATCTTGCCAGGCGGCAAGGCCTCGCGTCGCCGGGCGGTGTGCCAGAAGGCCGCGACGACCAGCGCGATGAGCAGAATGGGAATGAGCACGCGCACGCGGCGCTTCATCTCGCGACCTCCTCGTACGCCTCGGGTGCGGTGACAATCGCGCCCATCGCCAGGCGCAGCCCGGCATCAGCGATGGCTTGTTCGGTCAACGCCCGCGTCAGTCCCTGCCGCGCGCGGGTGAGCGCGGCCTCCGAGTCCATCACCTCGGTGGTGGTCGCCACGCCCGCCGCGTAACGCACGTTCGATATGTCTAGCGCCTGATCGGCCAGCTCAACTCGCTTGCGCGCCACCTCCACCTGCGTGATGGCGGAGAGGAGCCGCGCGTGGGTGGTCCTCACCTCCTGCGCGACGGTGTCGCACAGTTCATCGCGCGCGGCGGTGGCCTGGTGGCAGGTCCCGATAGCCTCCCTGATCTTCGCGCCAATACGGCCTCCGTCGAGGATCGGCAAACGTATCGCGGCAGTGGCCGACCAGCGGGTGAACTGAAACGGGCTCTCGGGGGAAGCGACCTGGTAGTCCGCCAGCAGGCTCAGGGTGGGCCGGCGCTCGGCCCGCGCGGCCGTCTCACCCTCCCCGGCCGCGGCGATCTGTAGGTTGGCCGCCGTCAGTTCCGGGCGCTGCAGCTTCGCCTGGGCTAAGGCCGGCTCCAGGGCCGGGGGAGAGGCCGAGGGGATAATTCCCCCGTCGGCGACCGTGTAGGTTCCCTCCTGCGCGCCCAGAGCCTGCGCCATGGCCGCCTGGGCCACCGCGATGTCGCTCTCGGCTGAGACCAGTTGCTGGCGCGACTCCTCCACCTGCACCTGCGCCCTCAGCACGTCATACTGGGCCGCGGCCCGTTCCTCGTAGCGCGCCTGCGCGACGCGATAGTGCTCCTCGGCCGCGGCCAGCGAGTCCTGCGCCACCTGCCGCTCCCGCTCCGCCGCGAGGACGAGATAACACGCGCGCTCGGCCCCATAGGCTACCTGCTGCCTGGTGCGCTCCCCCAGGGCCGCAGTCGCGCGCGCCGAGTCCGCGGCCTGCTGCACCAGGGCCTGCACCCGCCCGCCGGAGTAGAGCAACTGCTGCGCCGCGAGTGCGCCGATCCAGGTGCCGTTCGACCCGAGTACGACGGGCGGGAAGCCGGGCACCGCGGCCGCGACGGTCGGCACCTCACTGAGATAGACGTAACGCGAGTCCAGGCCCATCTGCACCCGCTCCTCCGCGCGAATGCGATCCGTCGTGGCGTTCGCGATCTCCACCCGCGCCCCAGCCTCACGCACCGCGGGGTTGTTCCGCAAGGCGATGGATATCGCTTGTTTGACCGTCAGCGGCTGCGGCTTCGCCACCTCCTCCGCCAGAGCCGCGGAGCACGTCAGCAGCAGCGCCGCCAGCCAGAGGTGCGACCGGTACCTCATGCGCAAGTCTCCTTCCTGATGTGCCACCGCCCAATCTCAATACGGCACTCCGCTCAGCCTCTTGTCGCACAAAGGCAGAGAGAGACGGCCCGGCCGCAAACCGAGGGGCGCCCCTGCCGGTCTTTACCTCATCGGTCGGGCTGTCCCTGCCAACAGAGTACGACTCTTGACCTCTCGCGTACCGACGAATATGATAGGAACGCAATGGCGACGCTCCTACAGTCCCGAGACGATTTCAGTGCGCTCGCGCCGGTCACGGCGGCATTGGGTGCCGCCGACTACGCCTATGCGGGTGCGTCTTTGTATCGCGGCGACTGCCTCGGCCTCATGGGTAATCTCCCTGACGGGATAGTGTCTCTAACGGTTACCAGTCCACCCTACAACATAGGAAAGGAATACGAGGCGCCAATGGCGCTGGGCGATTACCTGGACTGGTGCGAAACCTGGATTGGTGAGATCTACCGAGTCACAGCTCCCAACGGCGCCCTCTGGCTGAACCTCGGCTACCTGGAAATCCCTGGGCGCGCGAGGGCCCTGCCGATCCCGTACTTGCTCTGGGACCGCATACCTTTCCACATTATCCAGGAAGTAGTGTGGAACTACGGGGCTGGGGTAGCGGCAAAGCGCTCTTTCTCTCCACGTAACGAGAAGTTCTTGTGGTGTGTGAAAGACCCGAAGGACTACACGTTCAGGCTCGACGATGTTCGTGATAAGGACGTGAAGTACCCGTATCAGAAGAAGAACGGCAAGCTGAAGTGCAACCCCAACGGCAAGAACCCGACGGATGTGTGGCAGATACCAAAAGTGACCTCAGGCACAGACAGGGCCTCGAAGGAGCGCACCGGCCACCCGGCCCAGTTCCCGGTCGCTCTAGTTGACCGCATCGTGAAAGCGTGCAGCAATGAGGGTGAACTGGTGATGGACCCGTTCCTGGGATCGGGATCAACGGCCGAAGCCTGCCTCCAGAACGGCCGTCCCATCTTGGGTTTCGAGATACGGTCGGACTATCTCGCGATCGCGGCCTCGCGGATGAACCGGCGACTGAAGGTGCAAGCCGCTACCGAGGCACAGAAAGTGCTATTCCGCACAGTATAGCACGGCCAGCTTCCCCCTCTCCACCGCCGGCGACAGCCTTGCTTGTTGTCCAGTCGGCGACTTCTGACCAATCCAATCCTTGTGGTCCAACCATCCAAACCTCACCAATACGATCTTCGGGTGCGGGTTAGCCGGTTCGATCTTCTCGAAGTTCACAGCCAGGTAGTACCCGGACTTCTGCTTCTTGGATTTGGCCGACTTCTGTGCATAGCTGCGATTGCCAAATATCTGAGTCGGGTGAGATGAGGCCTTGATCTCCACCGAGTACTGCTCATCGGGGATATAGACAAGGTCCTTCTCTCCTGACGACAAGTCACCCCGCCAGAGAGACGGATACCGGGCTTTCAGTTCCAGCGGGACCAGTTCGTGCATCAGGAAGGCCACAATCTGCGGCCTTGGGTAGAGGTCCCTGCCTATCATGAACGGCTTGCTCCCAAACCCAGATGACAGGATGCTATCCCACGTCCGGAGCAGCAACTCAACGATCTCGTTTCCGTCCAGTGGGTGGTCCTTGAGGAGTCTCTCAGTGACGTTGAGCCACTGCGTCGGTCGAACTCCGGTGTAGGGAGAGTCGCCGGCCCTCATTCCACGCTCTCCAGAAGATCAGAGGCAGTCGTCTTCAGGGCCTTGGCGATCCTGAGAATGTTCACCAGGCTGACGTTCCGCTCTCCACGCTCAACGCCACCTACGTAGGTCCTGTGGAGACCGGCGTGCTCGGCCAGGCGCTCCTGAGAGAGCCCGAGGGACTCTCGCCTGCGCCGGACCGCGGCGCCGAAGGCTCTGAGTTTTGGGTTCAGCGAAGGCACGCGCCGATTATGTGGGTGAGCAGACGATAAGTCTACACCCTATGCGTAGCGGCTCCCAGTCACGCCATGTAGGGAGCACGCGAGGCAGAGTGATCGTCTGCCCCGGGCATTCCGTCTGGGTCACGGTCTATCCGTCTGTAGGCGCAGGCAGCCTCGCCCCACCTGTGAGATCACCTCCGCGCTCCACTCCACCCCCATCTCCCGTAGCGCAAGCAGCGCCGCGCCCGCGGCCGGCGGGATCTGCGGCAAGATCGGCCTCGCGCCTGGCGCGACCAACGCGAGGCGTGACAACAGGCGCTCGCGCCAGACCCGTGACCCGTGGGCCACGCCGCCAATCAGCACCAGCGGGAACTCCAGTGCGGCCATGTGCAGTTCACCGATCAGGTCCACTGCGGTGTCGGCGAGTTCGTCGGCCGCCTGCCAGAGAATCCCCGTCGCGATGCGATCTCCCGCCTTGGCCTCTTCATCCACCGCTCGCGCCACCGTGGCGATGCGGCGGCGATTGACTTGCTCGACGTAGACCAGGCGAAACACGTCCTTGAGCTCGCTCACCCCCAGCGCTCGCGGCACCGCCTCCGCCAGGCTTGTCCGACGCCGCACGGTCCAGTCCGAGGCGTAGGCGGCGCGAATCCCCGCCAGGCCGATGGCATGGGCGCTGCCGTAATCCCCGAGTACTGGGCCGATGCCGCCGAAGTGGAGGTCGCGGCCCCCGAGAGTGCGCCCGTGGACAAAGGAGCCGGTGCCGGAAAGCACGACCAGGCCCCACTCCACTTGTGTCGAGGCGAAGGCCGTGTCCTCCTCTCGCGCCGGGAGCCGTTCCACGACCCGCCCGGCCTCCCCGACCGCCTGTGTCAGCAACTCCTCGGGCGGCACGTGCCCGGCCACCCAGAGCTCGGCTCCGCGCACCTCGCGCATCGCCTGGCTGATCGCCTCTACGTAGGACTCAGCGATCACCTCCGGCGGGTCGTAATACCCGTGGATCGGCCCGCCGCGCCCCCACCCGACCACCGCCCCGCTCTCGTCGAGCAGGGCCGCCTCGCACTTCGTGCCGCCTCCGTCAATCCCCAACGCGTATCTCATGCTTCCAGCCACGCCTCTCGCTCCCTGCATTCGGCGCGGGCGGCCCCGCTCCTCGGCTCGGCGGTGTGCGCGTTCGCGCACCAGCGCCGGGCACCTCCCATGGGCGGGGATCGCGACAAGGGGTAAGTACAAAGTGAAGAACCATGTCGCGGGCGGCCCGTGGTCGCCTGGGAGTTAGTACATGTCGGTATTCACGGGGGAAGTGAAAGCCCCGGAGTTTCCTCCGGACCTCGACTGGCTGAACACCCATCGCCCGCTGCGGATGAGCGAACTCCGCGGCAAGGTGGTGCTGCTCGACGTCTACGCTTCGTGTTGCGTGCACTGCATGCACGTCCTGCCGGATCTGAGACGCCTGGAGGCCAAGTACCCGCGTGAGTTGGTGGTAATCGGCGTGCACTCCCCGAAGTATCACGCGGAGCAGGAGACGGAGACCGTTCGCCGCGCGATTTTGCGCTATGAGATTCCGCACCCGGTGATCAACGACCGCAGCTTGCGAGTGTGGCGCGCCTACGAGGTGCGAGGCTGGCCCACGCTAGTGCTCATCAACCCGGAGGGGGAGATCGTCGGCCGGATGTCAGGCGAGGACGTGTTCGACGTGCTGGATGAGGCGATCTTGCAGATGCTCAACGAGTTCGACGCCAGGCGGATGGTCAACCGCACGCCCCTGGAGCTCAGACCGGAGCCGGTGAGCGGAGAGCCGTCCTTCCTCTCCTTCCCAGGTAAGGTGCTGGCGGACGAGGCCTCGGGGCGGCTGTTCATCTCGGACACGAACCACAATCGCATCGTCATCGCCTCCCTTGGAAGCGGCGAGGTTACCGGGCTTGTCGGCCGCGGTGCGGCCGGGTTGGTGGATGGGAACTTCGAGATGGCCCAGTTCTGCCATCCCCAGGGGATGGCCCTGGAGGGGGAAATGCTCTACGTGGCCGACGCGGGGAACCACGCCCTCCGGCAGGTGGACCTCTCCCGGCGCACGGTCACCACCATCGCGGGCACGGGGCGGCAGGCGAGACAACCTAACCAGTCGGGGCCGGGGGAGACGACCGCGCTGAACTCGCCCTGGGACCTGGTGGTACACCAGGGCATGCTCTATATCGCGATGGCCGGGAGCCACCAGGTGTGGCGGATGGACCTGACGACCGGGAGGGTGCAGCCCCATGCCGGCGTCGGCCGGGAGGCGCGGGTGGACGGCCCACTCCCCGACGCCGCGCTCGCCCAGCCCTCCGGTCTGACCACCGACGGCCGCAGGTTGTATGTGGCGGACAGCGAGTCCAGCGCCATTCGTTCGGTGGACATTGATGAGGAGGGCGTGGCCGAGACTATCGCCGGGGGCGATCTGTTCGAGTTTGGCGACCGCGACGGGCAGGGCCGGGAGGTGCGCCTGCAGCACCCGCTCGATCTCACCTATCATCGCGGCTTCCTGTACGTCGCCGACACGTACAACCACAAGATCAAGCGCGTCTCCCCCGAGGACGGCGTGGCGGAAACCCTGGTGGGGGCCGGGGAGGCGGGTCTGCGCGATGGGGAGAACGCGCAGTTCCACGAACCCAGCGGCCTCTGCGCGGCGGGCGATGCGCTCTACATCGCCGACACCAACAACCACGCCCTCCGCCGCGTGGATCTCCAGACGCGCCGCGTGACAACGGTCCAGATCACCGCTAATTAGTATGACGATAGACAGCTTCTGCAGAGATGGATCGCGCCCCTGTTCCCGACCACTCGTGAACTCTTTCGTTCGATATTGAGAAGGATTGGGGAAGACCGCGCCCCTAGCGCGCCCCTCTCGCCAAGACATCATGTTATTTACTTGTATTTCACGCAGCAGCAAAGCAACCCTTCACCCGTATTCCAAGGCCTCGCGAACGCTTGACACGGGTCTGGCCAGGCCCATATACTGACAGGGCGGGGCGGAAGAATGAGCTTTCGCCCTTCCCCATTTGTGGCATCAGTCACGAACCATCATGCTGGGTAATCCCGGCGACCGCGGGAGGCGCGTGTGGAGACGGTTCTCCAGATAGAGGGGTTGACGAAGATCTATCACTCCCTCTTTACCCCGGCCGGCGTGAAAGCGGTGGATGATCTCGACCTCACGATCCGGCAGGGCGAGACGTACTCGATCGTGGGCCCGAACGGGTCCGGCAAGACCACCACCCTGAAGATCGTCCTGGGCCTGATCTTCCCCACCGACGGCACGGTCAGCCTCTTCGGCAAGGACATCAGCGACCTCTCCGTGCGCGAGCGGATCGGCTTCCTCCCCGAGGACGCCTACCTCTACGACGTGTTCAGCGGGGAGGAGTTGCTGGACTTCTACGCCGGGCTGTTCGGTTACCCGAAGAAGCGGCGCAAGGCCCTGGTGGACGAGCTGCTCGGTCTGGTGGGGATGCAGGCGAATCGCAAGGTCCTGTTCCGGGAGTGCTCCAAGGGAATGCGCCAGCGCCTCGCGCTCGCCCAGGCCCTGGTGAACGATCCGGAGTTGCTCATCCTGGACGAACCCACCTCCGGCCTCGATCCGGCCGGCCGGCACCAGATGACGCGGCTGATCCTGGAGTTGAAGCGACGCGGCAAGACCATCCTGCTCTGCTCCCACTTCCTCGCCGAAGTCGAAGAGGTGTGCGACCGCGTCGGCATCCTTTACCGCGGCAAGCTGGTTGGCGAGGGAACGCTGGCCGAGCTGGCCGGCGAGCCGACGGAGACCGTGGTCGCGACCGTGGGGCTGAACGGGGCGGCGGCCGAGAAGATCGCCAAGCTCCCGGCCGTGCAGAACGTGGAGGACGGCGCGGTGCGCCTCGGCAAGGTGAGTGGAGACGAATTGTGGAGCGTGCTGCAGGCGGTGCATGACGGCGGCGGCCGGATCGTGGAAGTGACGAAGCCGCGCCTCAGCCTGCAGGACGTGTTCGTGCGAACTATCGGGGAGGTGCATGAGTGAGCCCACAGGTCAGCAAGTTGATCCTCATGGCCGGCCTGTTTCTCATCGCGGCCATCCTGGTGATGACGCGAAAGATATGGGCCGGCGCGATCAGCCACGGCTTTCCCTCTGCGTGGCGCATCGCGAAGATGACGGTGGCGGAGGCGCAGCGGAGACGGGTGCTCCAGGCAGTGGTGGTGCTGGTGGTCCTGATCCTCTCCTCCTTGACCTTCTTCACCTACCTGAGCCCGGCGGAACAGTCCCGCATGATCATTGACAGCGGCCTGACCACCATCGCGGGGTTCGGGATGCTGCTCGCCATCTTCGTCGCCGCGTTTATGATCCCGCACGAGATCGAGACGCGCACCATCTACCCGATTCTCGCCAAGCCGGTGCGCCGATTCGAGTTCGTCCTGGGCAAGTACCTGGGCGCGCTGATCATCCTGGGCGTGGTGGTGGCGATCATGACTGTGGTCCTGGTGGGCGTGCTGATGCTCCAGGACACGCTGGTCAAAGACCTGCCGGACTCGCAGTTCAAGCCCAATATCTTCGGCGTGGTCTTCGCCGCCATCATGAGCTACTTCTCGCTGGCGGTGCTGACCGCGCTGATCATGCTCATCTCATCGGTGGCGTCCACTACCATGACCGTCATCGGGGCCGTTCTGCTGTGGGTCGTAGGGAGCATGCAGACCATGCTGCTCGACCTCTCCAGCAAGGTGACCGGCGCCACCAAGCTGCTCACGCTGGCCTTCTTCTACGTGGTGCCTCCGCTCCAGAACTTCGACTTCCGCATGGACGTGTCGAACTACCAGCCCTTGGAGTTGGGCGCGGCGATCTTCGCCCTGGAGCGCGGCGTTCTGTACGCGATTGTGGCGCTGGTGGTAGCGGCCATCTTCTTCGACAACCGGCAGGTGTAGCCATGCGGCGGACGCGATTTACCTATAGCCTGGTTGCCCTCTTCGCCCTGGGCATGTTGCTGGTGCAGGTGCCGCTGCAGAACGCCGTCAACAGCAGACGCCCGGACGTGTTCGACCCCAATCGGCGGGACCCCAACGGAGGCATCGCGAACATCAAGGGCCCGACCCCTGTGCTCATCGCCGCGTTGGGCGGCTTCCGCACCGTGGCCGCGGACCTGCTGTGGCTGAAGGTGGATCAGTTGTGGGACGGCGGCGCCTGGTACCTGATCCCGTCCGTGATGGAGTCGGTGGTCCAGCTCGATCCCCATTTCCTCCTGGGCTGGCAGGTCTACGGGTGGCACCTCGCCTACAATCTGAACGCCGAATCTGTCCTCGTGGTGGACCGGCGCTATTGGCTCGATCAGGGGCTGCAGGTGTTGCACCGCGCCGTGGCCATGAACCCGGACTCGTCGGAGATGACGTTCGAACTCGCCTGGACCTACTTCGACCGCGCCCACGACATGCCGAAGGCCGCGGAGTACTTCTACCGGGCGAGCGAGATGTCGGGGGCGAAGCCCTATATGGTCCGGCTGCGCTATCGTGCCTACGAGCACGTCATGGACTTCGACCATCTGTGGGACGCGCTCTCTTGGGCCCAGGGCAAATTCAAGAATGAAAAGGTGCACCAGAAGCTGGTGAAGCGCGACATCGCCTGGTGGAAGTCGCACTGGAATGACCCGCCGGAGCATCGCCGCCAGATCGTGAAAGAAAACAGCGCCCGCCAGCAGCGCGCCCTGCCCCCTTACCTCTACCCGAACGACCCGTTCTGGAACGTCTGCCCGCTGTGCGGGATGCCCACCAAGAAGGGCGAGCCGGAGTGCAGCGTCTGCCACCAGTACAAGTTCGCGCCGGAGAAGGTGAAGCCGAAGCTCGGCGACTCGAAGGTCTGACGGCGTGCGCACATGTGAGCTAGTGGGGGCGGAGGTCGCGAGGCCTCCGCCCTCGTGTTTCGGCCGCAGGGGCAGGAGCCGGTCCCCTACTCTCGAATCCAGGGAAGCGACATGACCCTCCAATCCCTCGCCACCGTTCCCCACATCGGCACTGACGAGGCCGGGAAGGGCGACTACTTCGGCCCCCTAGTGGTGGCCGCGGCCTATGCCGACGAGGCGGCACTGGCGCGTCTGCCGCAGGTGGGGGTGAGGGACTCCAAGCGCCTCACTGACTCCTCCCTTCGTCAGAAGGAGGAAATGGTGAAGCAGATCTGCCCGGCCTTCGAGGTGGTGCTGATCTCGCCCGCGAAGTACAACGAGTTGTACGCGAAGATCGGCAATCTCAATCGGCTGCTCGCGTGGGCCCATGCGCGCGCCCTCGAGAGTCTACTGTCCAGGCCGGAGTGCGCGCAGTGCGACGCCGCGCTGACCGACAAGTTCGGGGACGAGGCGTATCTGCAGCGGTCGCTGATGGAGCGCGGGCGGAAGGTGCGGCTGGTGCAGGAGGTGCGGGCGGAGTCCGACCCGGCGGTGGCCGCAGCCTCGGTGCTGGCCCGCGCGGCCTTTCTTCGCAGTCTCGACGGGCTCTCGGCGCGCGTCGGAATCGAACTGCCGCGTGGGGCCACGCACGTCATCGGGCGGCGGGTCTATGCGCAGGGCGGTCTGGAGCAACTCGGGCAGGTGGCCAAGCTGCACTTCAAGACCACGAAACAGGTCACGGGGTGAAGCGCTCCCGCCACCACGCGGGGGCGTGAGCCAGGAACTCCTCCCCCACCCAGGCGGGGATCTTCACATCGCCGACGGTCGTGGGGCGGTCCGAGCGCGGGCCGTGCGAATCCGTGCCGCCGGTCACGAGCAGCGACCGCTCTTTCGCGAACTTCAGCAGCGACTCGGCCTCGCCGCGCGGGATGCGCCGGCAAGCCAGGTCGAAGAACTTGCGCCGCATGCCCGCTTCGTCCAGCGGCGGCGTGGTGGTGCCGCGCGGCGAGTACGGCCCGGCTTCGGCGGGCATGCCGTATTCCATGCGGCACTCGCCTTTTCTCGTGGTTCCGTCCTGCAATTCGATTTCCACCTG
>CAZUGW010000059.1:7649-12584 GCA_964620055.1 uncultured bacterium | reverse complement strand
AGCGTCGCGGCAGCGCGCGCCGCCACGCAGCGGCCTCCTCGCGGCCCACCTCGCTCCCCCACACCAGCACGAACTCGGGGATGTCGTTGCGCACGCGGACCCGGGGGCTGGCGAAGTCCAGGGCGAAGCGGCCGCTGCGGTCAATCACGCCGGCGCGGAGCAGCTCCGCAAGCGTATCCACGTACCCCGAGCCGCAGATCCCGCGAGGGGCCTCGTCGCCGATCACGCCGTAGTCCACGGTGTCGGTGGCGGGGTCGTAGGAGACGCGCTCGATGGCGCCGGAGGCGGCGTACATCCCGTAGTCCAACCCCGACCCCTCGAAGGCGGGGCCGGCGGAGCAGGAGCAGCACACGGCCCACTCGTCCCGCGCCACCACCGCCTCGCCGTTGGTGCCGAGGTCAATGAAGAGGGTTAACTGCGGGGAATCCGTGACCGCGGCAGCGAGCGCGCCGGCGGTGATGTCGCCGCCGACGTAACTACTCACACACGGGGCGAGGTACACCGGGGTGCCTGGCCGGATCGCCAGGCCCACATCGGCCGCGCGGAGGGTCGGCAGGGAGCGGAAGGCGGGGACGTAAGGCTCGCGGCGGATATTGGCCGGATCCACTCCGAGCAGCAGATGGGTCATCACCGTGTTGCCCACGATCACCGCGGCGAGGGCGTCGCCCGGGCCGAGGCCCTGCGCGCGCAGCACCTCTGACACGCAATGGTTGATGGTGTCGCGGGCGGCGTCGCGCAGTTCGTCCAGCCCGTGCTCGTTCTCTTGCGCGTAGATGATGCGGGAGATGACATCCGCGCCGAAGGGGGCCTGTCCGTTAAGGCGGGCGTGAGTGCCGATCACGCGTCCGGTGTCCAACTCGACCAACGCGGCGACGATGGTGGTGGTGCCGAGGTCAATGGCCAGGCCGTAGGCGGAGGAGGCAGACGGCTCGATCCCGACCACTCGACCCACGCCATCGAGGTCGGCGAGGATGGCGTCGAAGCGCCAGTCCTGGCTCCGGCCCACGCCCGGCAGCGCGCGCAACGCGGCGAGGTCGAGCGCGTAATCCGTAAACGCGCCGCCGAAGCGCTGCCGCAAGGCCCGCAGCAGGCGGTCCGCGTCGGCCTCGTGCCGCTCTGAGTCGGGGGGGGCGAGTTCGACCGCCACGCGTTGGGCGAGGGGCGCTTCCCCAACGGTCAGCGCCGCGCCGACAGAAAGCTTGGTGAGGATGCTGCTGTCGCGGACCTGGGACTCGGGGGGAATGACGATGGTGAGGTCGCGGTCCACCAGCAGTTGGCAGGAGAGAACCTCGCGGTCCTCGCCCCGCACCATCACCTTGCACTTCCCGCAGGTTCCCTGCCCGCCGCAGGTAGAGTTGATCCCGACCCCGGCCGCGGCCGCGGTCTCGAGGACGGTGCGGCCGGGTTCCGTGGCGACGGCTACTCCTCCGGGCAAGAACGTGACGGTGTGTCTGCTCATGCGCTGCGCTGTCGTCGTCAGACCGCCCACGAGTTCCGGAAGAAGGCCGGAAGGCCGGAGGACTCGCGGGGGCCGACCAGGATAGTCCACTCTCGCGCCAGCTCGTCCTCCAGCTTGCCGCTCAAGACGGCGACATGGCCGGGGAGGATGAGCTTTCGATGCTTGACTTTCTCGGCGACGCCGCTGGACTTCACCTTCTGGGCGATGATCTCCGCGGTGAACTTCTCCGCCGCCCAGGCGGTGAGCACGGAGGTTCCCTCGGTGTTCACCACCACCACCCAGGCGGGAATGCGGCTCGCCTCGACATCGCCCTCCACCGTGAAGTAGGTGAGGGAGAAGTTGGTGGTAACGAGCACGGGGGAGTTCTCGTCCGGCGTGCCGATAGTATACAGCCCCTCCTCGATCTGGATGGGCTTCTGCGGATCGGTGTAGACGTTCTGCCGCGTGGTGACGAGGGCGAGTAGTTGCCAGGCCACGGCGCTGTCCAGCACCACCAGGCCAGCGTACTTCATCACGCCCGTCGCGGCGAGCAATGGATCGTCGGCGAAGGTGATGGTGGGGAAGCCGAGGGGCCGGAACTTCTTTCGCACCGCGGCGCGGCGCACGGCGGTCTCGTTGGCGAGCAGGGCGGCCTGGGTGCGGGCGCCGGAGTCGAGCACGAGATCGGTCGCGCCGGCGGCCTGGGCCTTCTCGGAGAGTTCGGCGAGGGAGGCGAGGCCGTCGCCGCGGACCGCCAGCGGACACGCGTGCTGCTTGGCGAGGGCGGCCATGGCGGCCACGTTGGCGGCGGTGGCGGCGTAGGTGAGGGGGCGCTTCTCAGCGCAGGCCGCCAGCGCCTTCTCCATGGTGGCCGGATCTTCGTTCATCAGGATCAGGGGCAAATCGGTAGCCGCGGCGGCCGCTTTCGCGGCGGCGACGAAGGCGTCGCCCTCGCCCTTCAGCGCCACCGCGTCCAATCGCAGCAGCATCCCCACCCGCTCGAAGCCCACGTCGGCGACGGCCTTGACCTGGGCCGCCACGTCGGCCTCTGGCTGGTTGGCGTCCACGGTGATGGCCAGGCCGGTGGGATGATGGAAGGTCTCCTCATGCCGGAAGAGCACGGTCTCGTTGCCGGCCTCGAACTTGCGCTCCCCCGCGCCGATGGTGACGAGCTTGATGGGCGGGGCGGAGGCCCCGGCCAGCGCGGCCTTCGCCTCCTCGGACACGTGCGGGCACTGGTCCAGCGAGGCCTGCTTCTGCGCCAGCTTCATGGCGAAGGCCAGGCAGGTCGGCTGGCCGCACTCCCGGCAGTTGGTCTTGGGGAGCTGCTTGAAGATGTCAATTCCGGTAAGGGCCACAGTAGCCTCCAGGGTCTAGGGGTTAGGGTCTAGGGTCTAGGGTCTAGGGGAACGGCCCGTCTCCTAGACCCAGTCTCCTATCCCTGGTCCCTAATGTCCTTTGCGTTCCTTTGCGCTCTTTGCGCCTTTGCGTTGAGATACGTCTTACAACAGCGGCTCCATCTCGAACGCCGGGTGCTTGACTTCTTCGAGCCAGGGGGTGAGCGTCTCGATATCGGTGGCGATGGTCTCATCACCGATTTTATCGTAGAACCCCTCCAGCCCCAACTCGGCGGCGCGCGCGTTGATCTGATCGGCCAACGCCTCCTTCAACTCCTTGGGCATCCAGAGGATGCGGGCAATGCCGCCCTCGGCGGAGATGAACTTGCGGCTGGCGATGTACAACCGCCCGATACCTAGGAAGCCCGGCGTCTGCAACCCACCGCCCACCGTGCCGGCGAGGGTGGTGAAGGCCATCCCGCAGGGGGTCATGCCGGGGTACTCGCGGTTTACGATCATCACACCCCGCGCGCTTCCGGAGAGGTCGGGGAGAATGGCGAGGATGCACTCGAAGCAGCCGCAGGCCGTCATCGGGTCTTCCATAAGAGAGTAGGCGTTGAAGCGATCCACGCTCTTGTTGGAGATCTGGTTGACGAACTGGTTGACGTTCTCCCACTGGCCCTTCAGCGCGTCAATGGTGCGGCCCTTGGGCACGGGCTGGTTCGCGCCGGCGGGGTTGATCTCGTAGGCGGCGCGTCCGTCCAGCCAGTTGTAGGCCCCGCACAGACCCAGGCGCTCGGGGCTGATGATGCAGATGTGGTTGGGGGCGTAGGACTGGCACAGCGCGCAGGAGTAGAACGTGTCCACGCTCTCATCGGTCATTCCCGCGACGCGCGCGTCGCGGGTGTTCCAGACGTGGTGCGCCTCCTCCAGCACCGGGGCGATGGCCGCCTCGTCGGTGTAGATGGTGACCTGCACTTTGTCCACCAGGGCCGGATACTTCTGCAAGAACTCGGCGCGCAGCAGCTCACCGAAGTGCCGGAGCCGCAGCCCGGCCTTGAACGCGTCCTTGGAGATGCGGACCCAGATGAGGTTGCGCTGGCCCATGTGGAACACGCCCATGGCGTGGTTCACGATGGTATGCACCTGGCGCTCCAGGATGGGCTCGAAGTCCTCCTGCATCTTGCGGCCGGCCACCTCGATCTTGAAGCCCAGCGGCATGGCCTTGCCCATGTCCACGGCGTCGCAGTCGGCCCCGACCAGCTCGATCTTGCCGTCCTCCACCTGGTCCATGGGCTTCATGCGGAGGTACTCGAAGGCGGTGGTGTACTTGCCGCCGAACTGCACCTGCATGTCGTCGCGGCGCACCGTCTCGCCCTCAAAGGCGGCGGCGACCGGGACGGGGATGTCAATCTTGGAGACGGTGACCTTGACGCCGCGCACCTCGACGCAGGTCTCGACGATCTTCTTGTGGTCCAACTCGCGGACCAGTTCTTCGTAAGTGGTCACGCCCGTGGGCCTGATCTCCGGCCCCGCGGTATCGGCGATCACGGGGAAGCCCATGTCAATCGCGCCCGCGCCGCTGGCGTACTTGAGGTCATCCAACTCGCCCAGGCCCAGGCCGAAGGCGAAGATGCGCATCCGGCAGTACTCCAAGCACTTCTTCCAGTCACCCTTCTGATGGCCGCCGAAGGTAAGGGCGCCGCGAATGGCCCAGTTGAGCGCGTGAATCAGCGACTCCGTGTCGGGGCCGAGGGGGACGATGTAGCGCCCCCACCAGGCCTTCTTCAGATCGCCGTCTTCAGTCTCGGAGGCGTTCTTGGGAAGCACCCCCGCCTCGATCAACTGGTCCCGCATGGTGCGGCCCTGGTCGTTGCCGATGAGGAAGGTGAGGATATTGCGCTTCTGAAGCTCGCGGATGATCGCCACCGCGGTCTCGGTGTCCGGGGCCGCGCCGACGATGGCCGCGAAGCCCGGCAACCGGCCGTCCACCAACTGAATGCCCAGGGTGCGCAAGATGGTGTCGGAGATGAACCCGTGCCACCCGTCGGCCAGCGGGTCAATGCCGTCGAGATAATCGAGGGCCTTGATTAACTCCTCGGCGAGGAGGGTGGCCACCCCCGCGTCCAGCGCGCCGGGGAGGTAGGGGAGCCAGACGGA
>CAZUGW010000059.1:6955-7639 GCA_964620055.1 uncultured bacterium | reverse complement strand
GTCTCCAGCACCTCTCGCGCCTGGCCCAGGGTGGCGACGTCGAGGCCCAGAAGCGCGTTCGCCATGGGCAGGTAGAACGCGGTCTCGGGGAACTCCAGGGGCTGCTTCTCCCCATACTTGGCGAGGGCCGCGTCGAACCTCTGCTCGGCCTCCGCGACGATGGCGTGTGATCCGCGAATAGCTGCGGCGCATACTGCTTTCGACATCTATCTCTCCTCGGGTTTCGGGTCTAGGGGCTAGGGTCTAGGGGCCAGAGGCCGGACCCGATTTCGTTTGCCTAATCCCGAATCTCCTTTGTGCTTTCCACTTCTCTAAGCGGGCTCCGCCGGAAGGGAGTCGCCTCCCTCCGGTCGGCTCCGTCGGTCTTGATCCCTCGCATAACTCGCCCCTTCGGGTTGCGAGTCGCTCGGGATGACAACCTTGGGTCTTCTTGTTCATAGCTTACTTGATCTATCCCGCAGCGGCCGCCAGCGGCTCCCGCGCCCCGTACAGCATGGGCCGGAGCTTGAGGGCGGCGCGCTTCTTATCCATGTGGGCGATCATCAACTGGGCGGCGGCGATGGGATCCCTCTCGAAGGCCCACGTCGCCCCGAAATCCGCCTCCATGCCCTGGGTGAGGTAATCCTGGACCACCTGCGAACCCCGAATCGGCAGCGGGGTGCCGAACACGGTGTAGATGCCGGA
>CAZUGW010000059.1:0-6945 GCA_964620055.1 uncultured bacterium | reverse complement strand
CGATTGGTGTTGCGCCGCGAGATCAGAAGCTCGGAAAGCCGCTGCAGCGTGACGAGGACCAGGATCGTTGCATTGAGCCACATGGGCTTCAGCATAGCATGGTGAGGAAGCTTGCGGTAAAGCCGCGCCCCAATCACGAGGAACGGCGTTTCAGCATCGCCTCGCGATGGATGGTGTAGATGCCGGAGGCGACCACATACATGCCGATGGAGACGGCCTTCTCGGACATCCACTCCGGGGCGGCGCCGGCGACGGGCAGGTCGCTGAAGTCCTCGCCCAGGCCGCCCTCCTTGAGCATCTCGCAGCAGGCGGTGAGGATGCGGCTGTTGTCCACGCAGGCGCCGATGTGGAGCACGGGCGGGATGCCGACGGCCTCGCAGATCTCCTGCAGGCCCTTGCCCGCGTACTGGCGAGCGGCCTCGGGGGCGAGCAGCCCCTCCTTGGCGCAGGCGATGGCGGAGCAGCCGGTCTGCACCACCAGCACGTCGTTGCGGATCAGCTCCTTCACCATCTCGACGTGGCTCTCCTCGACGGGCTGGGTGTTGGGGTTGGTGCACCCGACGACGCCGGCCACGCCGCGCAATCGTCCCTCGATGATCCCGTTGTTGAGCGGGCGATACGACGGGCGGAACCGCCCGCCCAGGAGCTCGAACACGTACTCGGTGGTGAAGCCCGCGACCAGATCCATGGTCTGCTTGGGGATGTCCACCTTCTTGAGGTCGCGCTTCGGGAATTGCTCGATGGCGGCGGTGACGATCTGGCGGGCGATGTCCAGGGCGCGGGTCTCGTCGAACTCGATATGGCGGACGCCCGGCATGCGGCCCTTGGGCGAGGTGGTGATGAGTTCGGTGTGGAAGCACTTGGCGGCCGTGGGGAGGGAGGGCATGAGGCATTGCACGTCCACCACCATCGCCTCCACCGCGCCGGTGGCGATGGCCAGCTCCTGCTGGAGGAACTGCCCGGCGGAGGGGATGCCCTGACGCATCAGGAGCTCGTTGGAGGTGCAGCAGATGCCGGAGAGTTGAATCCCCTTCGCGCCCTTCTCCCGGGCGAGCTGGAGCAACTCGGGCTCGCGGGAGGCCTCCACGATCATCTCGGAGAGGATGGGCTCGTGGCCGTGGACCACGATGTTGACCTTGTCCTCGCTGATCACTCCCAGGTTCACCTTGGCGCGGATGGGCCGGGGGGAGCCGAGCATGATGTCCTGGAGTTCGGTGGCGAGCATGGAGCCGCCCCACCCGTTGGCGAGGGAGGTGCGGACGCCGTGCAGCAGGAGGCTCCGGTAGTCGGTGTCCACGCCCATGGTGGAGCGGTCGAGGCATTCCACGATCTCGAGGTCAATGCCGCGGGGCATCACGCCCAGACGCCGCCAGGTCTGCCGGCGCTTCTCGGGGGCGCGGGCGATGAGGCTCAGTTCCCCATGCTGCTGCCCAAACTCGGCGAGCGACTTCTCGGCCAGCGCCAGCGCGAGCTCCTGGGTTGACTTGCCCGCGATCTCCACGCCGTACTCGGCGGCGACGCGCTTGAGCTTGACCTCGTCGCTGATGCGGTAATCCTTCGCCTTGCCCTGGGCCATCAACAGCAGGGCGTGGGCGACGTCCCGCCCGTGGTTGGAGTGGGCGGAGGTGCCGGCGGCGACCATGCGGAGGAGATTGCGGGCGACGACGGTCTCGGCGGTGGCGCCGCAGACGCCGATCCGCTCCCCCTTGGCGGAGGCGCCCACGCGGCACGGTCCCATGTTGCAGATGCGACAGCAGATGCCCTCTTGGCCGAACCGGCACTGGGGCTGCTGCATTTGGTAGCGTTCCATCGCGGTGAGCATACCGACCGAGGCGGCGTGCTCCAGCGCCTGCTGACTCGCGGCGTCCCTCATGCCTTTTTCGTTATCACTCATGGTCTTTCACCTACTTCTCCGGGATTCTCTCAGCGTGATGCGCCCGACCGACCGGCCGAGGCACGGCTATAGGGTAGGCTCCAACAGGATGCGGTGGCGGAGCAGGTCAATGTCCTTGATCCGCCCGCGGACGTGCACGCGCTCCCCGAACAAGGTGACCAGCCGGTAGCCATCCTGCTCCGGCTGGATCGAGGTGACATCGTCCAGCACCAGTTGCTCCCCCTCGTCCGTCGCCAGATATACCTTTGATTCACACATGGCGTCCTCCGTGGCGTCCCCGGCGCGCCGAGGCGCGGCCGAGGCCGGCTACGGTTGAGATTACGACCACGGGAAGGAACTGACGGAGTCGAACCGCGATTCCAGGCCCGGACCCTTACTACGAGCCCCGGCCCTCCCCGCGGTGGGATCTGCAGAAACCCTCCAGCAGCCTTACTACCGTTCGCGCCGCGCGATTTCCTGCACGCGCCGGCAGGAATTTCCCTAACCGATTACCTCCGGTTCCCTACTGCTCCGCTTCCTACGCTGCCCGTTCAGCGGGCAGCAATCCCAACGAGTTGATCAAGCCCCGCACGGCCTGCAGGGCCGCGCTGGTGTCGCTCACCGTCACCAGGGGCTTGCCCTGGACGTCCAAGTCGGTAAGCTCCGCGTCCTCCGGAACCCAGAGTGGGGCGGGAAGCCCGCGCGCCTCGGCCGCGGCCAGCAGGTCCGGCGGCACGCCGTCCTTCATCCGCGTGAAGGCGAAGGCGATCCGACCCACCTTGATATGCAGTTCTCCGGTGAGTTCCACCACCCGCTTCGCGGTATCCAGCGAGCGGAGGCTGGGGTCCGAGAGGATCAGCAGACAGTCCATGTCCCCCGCGGTGCGCCGGCTGAGGTGCTCCAGGCCGGCCTCGCAGTCTATCACGACGTAGGCGTATTGCCGCCCGATCTGGTCCACGCAGGCGCGCAGGATGGAGTTCGCGAAACAATAGCACCCCGGTCCCTCGGGGCGGCCCATAGCGAGCAAGTCGAAGCCCTCGTTCTCCACCAGGGCCTCCTGGACGCGAAGACGCAGGAAGTCGCTCTTCGCCATTCCCCCGGGCAGCGAGGCGGCGCGGTCCAGCCCCTGTTCCCGCACGTCGCCGACGGTCCCCTCCAGTTCCACCCCCAGCGCGGTGTTGAGGTTGAGGTTGGGGTCGGCGTCCACGGCCAGCACGGGGCCGCGGCCGGCCTCCACCAGCAGCCGCACCAGCAAGGCCGAAACCGTCGTTTTCCCTACGCCGCCCTTGCCGGTGACGGCGATTGTCTTCCCCATGCTAACTCCTGTCCAGCCGCTGAAGTAACTGTCCCACCGCCTCGACATACGGCCCCGCAAGCGGCACGCGCTCGGAGGCCGCCACCGCCGGGTCGAAAGGCAACGCGGCGAGCACCTCCAACCCGTCCAGGTACGGGCGCACCTGCTCCACCGCCTCGGGCGAGGGGACCTTGCTGACCACCAGCCCCGGCACCCGCAGTCCCAGCCCACTGGCCAATCGTGCAACGCGCACCGCGGTGCGCGCGCTGGCGGCGGTCGGCTCGGAGACGATCAGTAGCGCGCCGACGTATAAAGCTGTACCCCGCCCCAGGTGCTCCAGCCCGGCTTCCATGTCCATCACTACGGACACGCCCTCCAAGCCCACCAGGTGGCGCACCAGGGCCTTGAGCACCGCGCTCTCGGGGCAGACGCAGCCCGCGCCAGGCTCGTCCACCGTGCCCATGACGAGCAGGGAAATGCCATCGTGGCTTACCTGGTACTCCGCGAGCAGATGCTCCACGGAGGGGTTGAGGGCGAAGAAGCCGCCGCCGCCGCCCGTGCCGGCGAGGTCGGAGAGCACGTCCTTCAGTTCCGAGAGAGGCTTGACGGTGGCGAGGAGGTCCTCGGGAAAGCCCAGCGCGCGGCCCAGGCAGTTGTTGGGATCGGCGTCCACGGCCAGCACGCGCGCCCCCGCGTGGGCCAGGCCCTGGACGAGGGCCGCGCTCAGCGTGGTCTTTCCCACCCCCCCTTTGCCAGCGATGGCGAGCTTAACTTCCATTGCGATTGCTTGTCCGACTCGGCAAGAAACCCCAACCCGTTGCTATCAGTATACCCATGACCGCGCTAGGCCTCGCGTGCGGTAACCGAGGGACTGGGCACACCGAGCGCGTTATCGAGCGCCGCCAGATCCAGGCGGCTCTCGAACTGCGTCAGGGCGTGCTCCAGCTTGGTTTGCTCGCGAATGCGCTGCTTACCCAGGAGTTGCTCGACGACGGCGACCGTGGTGAGCGTATCCTCGCGCACCAGCAGCACGGGCACGTTCAGGGCGCTGGCACGGGTGATCACCCGGTGGCTCGGGTGCAGGTTTCCGGTCAAGATCAGGCAGCGCGTGGGGGTCTCCAGGGCGGCGAACTGAATGTCCACGCGGTCGCCCCCGGTGATGACGCACTTGCGGGCGGTCTGGCGGAAGTAGCGCAGCGCGCTCTCCATCCCCATCGCGCCGACCACGAAGTTCTCCACCAACTGGTCCGCCTGCTCCTGCCCGCACAGCAACTCGCCCCCGGTGACCCGGGCGATCTCGCGCACGCTCACGGAGTTGAGCAGCGAATCATCCGGCATCCATCCCAGCACCCGGACCCCGCGCTGCTCCAGGCAGGGGATGACGCGGGTTTCGATGATCTCCCGCTCGGCCTTCGGGACGCGGTTGAGAATCACTGCGGTCAAGCGGTCGCCCAGCGCCTGTTGGGCCGAGACCACGCTGTCCATCGCCAGGAACGAGTCGGCGCGGGTGACCAGCACCACCTTGGCGTCCAGCATCTCGGCCAGGGAGGGCGCGGCCAGCCCGAAGGCGCTGCCGCAACTGAGCACCGATCCCAGGCCTCCGATCATCATCACGTCCCGGCCCTCGGCAGTGGCGGCGAAGGCCTCGCGGACGCGGGCGCGCAGGGCCTCCGGGTCGGCGTGGCAGAGGCCCGGCCCTACCATCACCGGGCAGAGCTGGGAGAGCGGCGCGTCGACGTGAAGTTGCTCCGCGACGAACGGTACGTCCTCGTCCGTCACCTCGTTCTCCACGGTCACGGGAGCCAGGCCGAGAGGCTTGAGATAGCCGACGCGCAACCCGCGGCGCTGCCAGCGGGCGCCGAGCACGAGGCAGGTCAGCGTCTTGCCGGAATAGGGCTCACTCGAGACTACATAGACCGAGACCATACCGTCTCCCGAACATCATTGGTCGTCTCCGCCCCACGCGCGCGCGTCGGCTGCGTGGATTGCGCCCCAGGGCGAAAAGAGAGTCACGCGACGCATCGTCCGTCCAGTCTCACGCGTGCTGGCTAGAGAGGAAGCTACCTGAGAGTGAAGGTAGGAATTCCCGTGGACTATTCTGGGCACAAGCGGCAGTGGTTGTCAAGGCGCGCGCGAGCCCAGTAGGCGATGGTTCACGCGCCGCGCGCCGTGGTATAATCCCACGGCCCGAGCGAGGGTTAGATTTGCCTGGGGGTGAACGAGTGAGCGCCATTGGTTGGACCTCCGAGCGCGCGCACGCGCTCGTGACCGAGATCGAGAAGGTGATCGTCGGGAAGCGCCAGTCCGTCGAGTTGGTGGTGATCGGGCTGCTCTGCAACGGGCACGTGCTGATTGAGGACATTCCCGGGGTGGGGAAGACGACGCTGGCGAAGGCGCTGGCGGGGGCGCTGGGGGCGAAGTACCGCCGGGTGCAGTTCACCCCCGACCTACTGCCCGCGGACATCACCGGCACCTCCATCTTCAACCAGCAGACCGGGCAGTTCGCCTTCCGCGAGGGGCCGGTGTTCACCAACGTGTTGCTGGCCGACGAGATCAACCGCGCGACCCCGAAGACGCAGTCCTCCCTGCTCGAGTGCATGGAGGAGTTCCAGGTGACGGTGGAGGGGGTGGCGCGAACGATGGAGCGTCCCTTCTTCGTGATCGCCACCGAGAACCCCATTGAATACCGCGGCACCTATCCCCTGCCGGAGGCGCAGTTGGATCGCTTCCTGATGCGGATCAAGATGGGCTATCCCTCCGCGGAGGAGGAGTTGATGGTGCTGGACCGCCACGCCAAGGGACACCCGCTGGCGGTGGTGCAGCCCGTGGCGACGCGGGAGGAAGTGCTGCAGATGCAAGAGCAGGTCAGAGACGTTCACCTGGACCAGTCGCTGAAGAGCTACCTGGTGGAACTGGTGACGGCGACGCGGCAGCACGCTCGGCTCTCCCTGGGCGCCAGCCCGCGGGCCTCGCTGGGTCTGATGCGCACGGCCCAGGCGCGGGCCGCGCTGGACGGGCGGGACTTCGTGCTGCCGGACGACGTCAAGGCGCTGGCCGCGGCGGTGCTCTGCCACCGGCTGGTACTCAAACCCTCGGCCGTGGCCGGAGCCGGGCCGGGCCGGATGCTGGACGCGAGCGATGTGGTAGCGGAACTGCTGAAGCAGGTTCCCGTACCGGTGAGCAGATAGTGGACTCGCTCACCCCGATCCTGCAACGGCTCGTCACTAGCCTCCCCGCCTTTCTGCTGGCGATCATCCTACACGAGGTCGCGCACGGTTACGCGGCCTACCGCTTGGGGGATGATACGGCAAAGCGGATGGGGCGGCTGACGCTCTCTCCTCTGGCCCACCTGGACCCGGTGGGAACGCTGATGTTCGTGCTCTCCACCCTCTCTGGGTTCGGGTTCGGGTGGGCGAAGCCAGTGCCGATCAACCCCCTCAACTTCCGCCACCCGCGGCGCGATGATATCATCGTGAGCTTGGCCGGGGTGACCGCGAACCTGGGACAGGCCGCGATCTGGGCCTCGCTCGCGTGGGCGGCCTACTGGACGGTGTGGAACACGAACTGGGGAGTCGCGCTGGGAACGTTCTGCGCGCTGGGGGTAGCGATAAACCTGATGCTGATGCTGTTCAACCTTCTCCCTATCCCGCCGCTGGACGGGTCGCACGTGGCGGTGCGGTTGCTCGGGATCGAGGACCCGTACATCATCTCCCGGTTGGCGCCGATGGGGTTCGTGGCGCTGATCCTTCTCCTGCGGAGCCACGCCTTCGACCGGCTG
>CAZUGW010000058.1:5986-12596 GCA_964620055.1 uncultured bacterium | reverse complement strand
GAGCGGGATCATCCGCGACGGCTACTCGGCCGATCTGGACGAGCTGCGCCAGGCGCGGGCCCACGGCAAGGAATGGATCGCGGGCTTGCAGGAGCGGGAGCGCGAGCGCACCGGGGTGAAGTCGCTGCGTGTCGGCTTCAATCAGGTGTTCGGCTATTTCATCGAGGTGACGCGCTCCAACCTCCACCTCGTGCCAGAGGACTACCAGCGCCGCCAGACCATGGCGAACGCGGAGCGGTTCATCACCCCCGAGCTGAAGGAGTGGGAGGCGAAGGTGCTCGGCGCGGAGGAGCGGATTCTCGCGCTCGAACAGCAGTTCTTCGGCGAACTGCGCGGCATCGTGGTCGCCGCCACCGCGCGCATCCAGCGCGCCGCCGAGGTGGTGGCGCGGGCCGACGCGCTCGCGGGTTTGGCGGAGGTGGCAGCGCGGAATCGCTACGTCCGGCCGCAGGTGGACGACAGCGACCGGATTGAGATCAAGGGCGGGCGGCACCCGGTGGTCGAACTGACCTTGCAGGACGAGCGCTTTGTGCCGAACGACGCGGAGATG
This sequence comes from uncultured bacterium, assembly GCA_964620055.1. Taxonomy (GTDB): domain Bacteria; phylum Armatimonadota; class Hebobacteria; order Hebobacterales; family Hebobacteraceae; genus CAZUGW01. Next base: position 12,046 of record CAZUGW010000058.1, on the reverse strand, counting down.
AACTGCGAGGACAATCAGGTGCAGATCATCACCGGCCCGAACATGGCCGGCAAGTCCACTTATCTGCGCCAGGTGGCGCTGATCACGCTGATGGCCCAACTCGGCAGCTTCGTCCCGGCCGAGTCCGCCTCGCTCGGCGTGGTAGATCGCATCTTCACCCGCGTCGGCGCCTCGGATGATCTGGCGAGCGGGCAGAGCACCTTCATGGTGGAGATGACCGAGACCGCCAACATCCTGCATCACGCGACGCGGCAGAGCCTCATCGTGCTGGACGAGATCGGCCGCGGGACGAGCACGTTTGATGGATTGAGCATCGCCTGGTCCGTGGCCGAACATATCCACAATGCAGTGGGCGCGAAGACGCTGTTCGCGACCCATTACCATCACCTCAACGAGTTAGCCGAGCGACTGCCGCGGGTAAGGAACTATCGGGTGGCGGTGAAGGAGAAAGGGGACACGGTGGTGTTTCTGCGGCAGATCGTGCCGGGCGGGACGGACCGCAGCTACGGGATTCACGTGGCGCGGCTCGCCGGCCTGCCGGGGCCGGTGCTGGAGCGCGCCAAGCAGATTCTGTGGTCGCTGGAGCAGCGCAATCACGTCGGCGAGACCGACTTCGCACCCAGGCACGCCTCCGCCCCTGCTCGCCCGGCGACGGAACAGTTGGCCTTGTTTGAAGGCGCGCCCGACCCGCTCGTCGAAGCACTGGCCCACCTCGATGTGAACCGCCTCACGCCGCTGGAGGCGCTGAACACGCTGTCCGAGCTGCAGCAGCGCGCGAAGGGATTGCAACCGAAGGAGGACTGATATGCCGGAAGATCGCAAAACGGTACGTGCGGTAGAGAAGGCCTTAGCGGAAGACGAGGCGACCAAGGAGATGAGCCTCGAGCACCTGCACCTGAGCGCCGTCGCCGGCGTCGTGTTCATTGACGGCGAGTTCGAGTCCGTGGAGATGCGGGAGACCGTGGTGGGGGTGATGAAGGCCGTCACCGGCGTCCGCCTGGTCCGCGACCGCAGCCAGATCAACCCCGACGCGCGGGGCGGGGGCTGGAAGCAGCCGCACATGCATGAGGGGTAGCTTGCCCCGTCCGTTACCGAAAGGAAACACATGTCAACACGTAAGCTGGGACTGATCTTCGCGCTCGCGCTCGCGAGCCTCGCACTGGCCTGTTGCGTCGCCCTTGCCGCGGAGTTCTCCGCGGACATCGTGACCACCGGGAACCCGGCGGCCTCCACCGGCGCTCTCTACGTCAAGGGCCAGAACCTGCGCCACGAAATGGCCGTGGGCAAGCAGCAGACCATCGTCATCGTGAACGCGGACAAGAAGATGATGTGGATGGTGAATCCGGCGACGAAATCGTACCTGGCTCGGCCCCTCGCTGCGGCCGAGTTGAAGGGGATGATCGAGGGGATGAGAGGGAAGCTCCCCGCGAGCATCACGAAGCAGGGCTTCAAGACCAAGCAGCTCGGAACAGAGACGGTGAACGGCTACCCCTGTGAGAAGACGCAGGCCGAGGGCCAGGGGATGAAGATCACCGTCTGGTATTCGAAGAAGTTGGAGTGGGCGCTGCGTTCCGAGATGAGTGGGTCCATGGCCGGGAAGAAGATGACCACCCGACAGGAGGTCAAGAACATCAAGGAGCGCAAGCTCCCGGCCTCGCTCTTCGAGGTGCCCAAGGGCTATAAGCAGATGACGATGCCGCACCCGACCCCCGCGCCGCCGCATGGGGCAAAGGGACGGGGGAAGTGAGGTGTATAGAAGGGGTCGCCGGGGGGCTTAGGAGGTTCAGGCGGAGGCGAGTTCTGGTAGCGGTGCTCGCACTTCTTGGTCTCCTCCTCGCCGTGCTCCCCATTCGCCTCCAGAAGAACAGGCCTTCGACTAGATCACCTGGGAAGCCGAACGGGTTCTCAGCAGAGCTGGTGTTGCGGCCGCACGATTACCATATGCCCACCACCGTCTACGTCAAGGGCCTCAACGTGCGCCGAGAGCACCTCGGTATGACACCGGACTTCACGGCCAAGCTCGGACCTCTCCCGAGTGTTCATGTCCCAGGCAGAGTGGTTGAGCCGACTGAGGTTGAGATAGTCAACGCGCGAGCAAAGACCTACTGGACCCTAGACCCTGCTCAGAAGACGTACTACGAGGAGAGACTCTCGGCCGCGGACTTGCCTTTGGCCGCAGAGACGATCAAGAGCGAATCCGGCCTGTATGGCATCGGCGATGATGGGGCGAAGCACCTGGGAGCCGAAACCGTCAACGGCTATGTCTGCGACAAGATCGTCTCAGTGGAGACGGATGGAGATCAGACAACCAGGTGGCACTCGCCCAAGCTGAACTTCGACGTCAGGAAAGAGGTCATCATCAAGACGAGCCAAGGGCGGGTTCAGCAGACGCAAACGGAGGAGTACCGGATCGAAGAGCGCTACCTGCCTGATTCGCTGTTCGGAGTTCCGAAGGGATACCGGAAGGTCGCGGCACCGGCGATACCGTGATCAGCGCGGTCCCCGTGTCCGTCGGGATTACCTCCCTCCCAACTCCACCACCGTCACCCCACTATCCCCCTCCCCCTCCTCGCCCAGCCGGAACGACTTGACCAGCGGGTGCTCGCGCAGCCGGTCGTGGACGGCGGTGCGGACCGCGCCCGTGCCTTTGCCGTGGACGATGCGGACTTGCGCGTGACCGGCGAGGGCGGCCTGGTCGAGGTACTTGTCTAGTTCGTAGAGCGCGGCCTCGACCCGCAGGCCGCGGAGGTGGAGTTCGGCCGGCATGGGGGTGTGGAGCAAGGGCCGCGCGGGGACGAAGCGCGTGAGGGTGACCAGGTCCTCGCGGGTGCGCTCCAGGTCGGTGACGGAGGCGTGGATCTGCAGGATGCCGACCTGCACGCGCACGCTGCCGTGTTGGTCCGGCGGGGCGATGACGCTGCCCTTCTGCCGCAGCGAACGCACCAGCACCGCGTCGCCGGGCTTGAGGTCATGCACCGGCGCGGGCGGCGGCGCGGCCTCTGCCGGCTCCGGCTCGGCCACCTCGGCGGTGGCCTCCCGCGCCTCCTCGGAGATCTTGGCCAGCTCCGCGCGCGCCGTGGAGAGCACCACCGTCGGTTCCGGCGGCGCGTACTTCGCGGCCAGCTCCGCCTCCCGCGCGATCGCCTCCTTCGCCTCCCGCGCCTCCTGCACGGACTGGCGCAGCAGGTTGAGCAGTTCCTCCGTGCGCTGCTTGGCGCGGGCGACGATGCGCCGCGCCTCCTCGCGCGATTCGGTGAGCATCTCCCGCCGCTGCTTCTTCAGGTCGGCGAGGATCTGCTCGTACTCGGCCCGCGCGTTCTCCAGGTCCATCCGCGCCTTCGCCGCCTTGCGCTTCTCGTCCGCGAGGTCGCGCTGGTCCTGCTCGGCACGCTGGATCACTTCGGTGAGGGCAACCTGGGCCTCGCCCATCATCTCCGCGGCCTCGCGCAGCAACGGCGAGGAGAGGCCGAGGCGGGCCGCGATGGCGAACGCGTTACTGCTCCCGGGCGTGCCGATGCGCAACTCGTAGGTCGGCTCCAGCGTCGCGGGGTCGAACTCCACGCTCGCATTCTCCACGCCGGGGTGGGTGAATGCAAAGGCCTTCAGTTCTCCGTAGTGCGTGGTCGCGACGACGCGCGAATTGCGCCGCAGCAGCTCCTGCAAGACTGCCTTCGCCAGGGCGGAGCCCTCGGCCGGGTCGGTGCCCGCGCCGAGTTCGTCCAGCAGCACCAGCGAGCTGTTATCCGCGTGGCGCAGCACGTTGACGATCTGCGTCATGTGGGAGGAGAACGTGGAGAGGCTCTGCTGAATGCTCTGCTCGTCGCCGATGTCCGCGAACACTTGGCGGAAAATCGCCATCTTGCTATGCGAGTCGGCGGGGAGGTGCAGGCCGGACTGCACCATCAGCGCGAGCAGCCCGACGGTCTTCAGCGACACCGTCTTGCCGCCCGTGTTGGGGCCGGTGACGATCAGCGCGTTGAAGTCCTCCCCTATCCGCAGGCTGATCGGCACCACGTGCCCGTCTAGCAGCGGGTGCCGTGCGTTCACCAGGTTGATCTCGCTCTTGGTGTTGAGCACCGGCTCGGTGGCCTTCTGCTCGTTGGCGAGAATCGCGCGGGCGAAGATCAGGTCCAGCTCGCCCAGCGCGGCGAGGGTGTGCAGAATCTCCTCGCCCCGCTCCCCCACCTTGAGGCTCAGCGCGGCGAGAATCCGGCGCACCTCGCGCTCCTCCGCGGAGCGCTCCTCGCGCAGCTCGTTGTTCACCTCGACCACCGCGAACGGCTCCATGAATACAGTCGCGCCGCTGCCCGAGGAGTCGTGCACGATGCCGCGGAACTCGCCCTTGAACTCGCTACGGATGGGGATGCAGTAGCGCCCATTGCGGATGGTGACGATGGGGTCCTGGATCAAGCGGGCGTTCGTGCTGGTGTGGAGAATCGTCTCCAGCCGCTTCGCGATGCTGTCCTGAAGATGGTGAATCCGCCCGCGGAGGCTGCGGAGTTGATCGCTCGCGGTATCGAGCACCTCGCCGCGGCGATCCAACGCCGCCTCCACCGCCTCCTCGATCTCCTGGAAGACGCCCAGGCTCTCCGCGCGTTCGGCCACCAGCGGCGCTTGCTCCTTCAGGCGCGAGAGGTAGGCCCGCGTGCGCCGCGAGGCGTAGAGCGCGCCGGACACGTCCTGCAGGTCCTGTCCGCCCAGCACACCGCCGCGTGCCGCGTTCATCACCTGGGCCCGCACGTCCGTCACCCCGCCCAGCGGCGGCCGGCCCGTGGTGTCGAGCATCAGGCGCGCCTGCGTGGTCTCCGCGATCAGGCGGCGCACCTCGTCGGGCACGATGCTCGGCTCCAACCGCTCGGCCAGCTCCTTGCCGAGCGAGCACGCCGCGCAGGCCCGCAGGCGCTGCCGGACGGCGTCGTATTCCAAGACTCGGAGAGTTCTGGTGTCCATGGGAGAACCGTCTGTGCCCCCCCGCCGCTAGTGTACCATAGCGGCCGTGGCGCGGGAAAGGCGACGCGGGTCACGGGTCAGCCGACGAGGCGCGGGTCGGGCGCGATGCTCGTGGGGAACGGCCGCGCGGGGAAGAGCAGATTGTGGATCGCGAGGTTGTGCGCGAGATGCGGACAGACGGTGAAGCAGGAGCAGTGCGAAGGCGCGGTCCCACTCCTCGCCAGCCCCAGGGCCAGCCGGCGCATCTCTGCGTACCCGCGACTCCGCCAGATCTCCCGGAAGGGCTGCTCATTCACGTTCCCCGCGACCCACTCGCACCCGCAGCAGAACCTGACCTGCCCGTCGGCCAAGATGCGTGTGAACATCTGTCCGGCATAGCAGCGGATCCTCTCGCCCAGGTCCGGGCGCTCCGCGGTCAGAAATGTGGAGGCGTTCGTGCCCACACCCAGGGCCCTCGCCCGTTCCACCGCCTCCCGCATCGCCTCTCGTGCGGCGGCGGCTTCCTCAGGGCTGAGCGCGAGATGAGCCGTGGCGGGGACGGTCGCGATCTGGTGGAAGTGCATGTACTCCGCCCCGACCTCGGCCGCGGACTCCACCAGCGCCGTCGCGTCTCGATACGTGGCCCGGAACACGACCGCGCTGAGGGCCAACACCGGGCGCGGCCGCCCGAGCTCATCGCACCGTTCATTCATCGCGCGCAACGCGGCCAGGACCCGCCGCCGATTACCCTCCGCCGCGCCAGGGTGAATCTCCCGGTAGGTCTCGTCCAGGCCCGCGTTGATGCTGACGTTGATGCGGTCCACGCCCATCTCCGCCAGCCGCCCGGCCTTCTCCTCCGTGAGCAGGGCGCCGTTGGTGGACAGGCACAGACCGAAGCCGGCCTGCTTGATCTCGGCCGCCCATTCCAGGAAGTGCGGGTGAGCCAGCGGCTCGCCGATGCCGACGAGGTCAATCCAGCGCGTGCCGCCGAGCGCGACCAGGTCGCCGAGCACCGCCCGCAAGACCGACAGCGGCATCTGCGGCCGCGTCGCCTCGGCCGGAAGATCGGGAACGAGTGGCGAGTGGTCCGGGCACATCACGCAGCGGTAGTTGCAGCGATCGGTGAGGCCG
>CAZUGW010000058.1:0-5976 GCA_964620055.1 uncultured bacterium | reverse complement strand
CACGGTTGAGGGCGCGGGCCGCCAGAACCACCTCCGCGGCCCCCGCCAGGGCCGGGCCGAGTGGTACAGACGCCGTTCACACCACCGCTGGAACCGGTTCCTCACAACAGCCCTTCCGGCATCGCGCTAGCGACCCTCCCGCAACCCCTTCGTCACCTGCTTCGCGGCCTTCGCCGCTCCCTCCTTCACCGACGTCTTCCCCATCCACATCAGGTCAAGCTGCTCTTGGATGAAATGCGAGACGCGGTCCCAGTCGGCGACGTTGGGGGCCTGGTGAGCATAGGAGAGCGCGTCCACGAACACCTTGCGATCATACCCCGCGTCCGGCTGCTTGAGGAACACGTCGTTCGCGACGGACTGGCGGGAGGGCTGCTTTTCCAGCTTGGTCGCCATCACGCTCTGGGCTTTCTTATCGAGCAGGAACTTGAACAACTCCCACGCCTCTTTCGGGTGCTTCGTCCCGGCGGCGATGGCGTAGTTCTCCATCCCCAGCAGCGTCGCGTGTTCCTTCCTCTTCGGCAGGGGCGCGACGGCCCAGCGGAGCGTCTTCGCGTCCTTCATGTTCTGGATATCCCACGCGCCGGTCTGGAACATCGCCACTTTTCCGCCGGTGAACATGGCGATGTTCTGCTTCTTCTCGGCCATGGTGGTGGGCGGGCAGACGTCGTGCTTCAGCCGCAGGTCCACGAGAAACTGGAGGGCCTCTTGCGCCGCCGGTTGATCCAGCAGGCAAACCTTCTGAGACTGATCCAAGATCTCTCCGCCCGCGGACCAGATCCACGGGTAGATGCGCGCGCCCCAGAAGTCAATCACACACCCGTAGCGCCGCTTCGCCGGGTCGGGGCTGTTGACGGTGAGCTTCTGCGCGGCCGCGAGGTAGTCGTCCCAGGTCCAGTTCTCATCTGGGTACTTCACCCCCGCGGCGTCGAACAGGTCCTTATTGTAGAAGAGCACATAGACCGACGTGTAGCGCGGCAGCGAGTAGAGCTTGCCCTGATAGCGGCACTGCTCGACCAGCCCCGGGTAGAAGTCCGGGAGGTCGAAACTCGCGTCTTCTTTGATGAGTGGATCGAGGTCGAGCAAGCTGCCATTCGCCGCCATAGGCATGAAGTACGCGCCGTGAATGGACATGACATCGGGCGGATTGCTTGCGGCGACGCGCTCCTGGAGCTTCTCCATGGCGCGGTCCCCCGGCTCGTTCTGCACCTCGACCTTGATGTTGGGATGGGCCTTCTCAAACTCCGAACAGAGGTCCTGATTGATCGCCAACTCGCCCGGCCGGGTCCAGGTGAAGAGCGTGATCTTCACCGAGCCGCCGCTCTGCGTCTGCTTCGCGCCGCAGCCGACCAACGATAGCGCGGCCAGGATCGCGAGTGCTGCGAATTGTGCTCGTCTCATGCCGTTCCCTCGGGGATGGCGTCAGTGTGGGAGGTATTCGGTCCGGCGCGCGCCAACCCCTGCCTGCCGTCGGAGGGCCGGTGAGGTAAGGGGGTGCTCAGGCCGCTTTCTTGTGCCGCCGCAGGTGATAGGCCAGGACTGCGACCCACTTGCCGGTTCCGTTCCGTTCCAGGAGCGTGAGGGCGTCGAGGCGGTCCTGCACGAACACCGCGATCGGCTGCAATTCCCTCGCCACCTCCTCGGTCTCGGGGGGCGGGAGGAACTCCGCGACGGTGACGTGCGGCACGTAGGGGTACTGCTCCTGCCATCCGCGCCACCAGCAGATTGTGCAGCGCGGTGAGCCGGTCCGCGGGGCCGACCGGCAGATAGACGGTGCTGGTGGCAGGCAGAAACGTGGTCACTCCCTGGATCACCAGGTCGAACGGCTCCGCCTCGGCCGCGCACTGGCTGATGATCGCCTCGAGTTGCGGCAGCGGCGCGTCGGTATCCACTGCCCCCGCCAGGGTCACGTGCGCCCCTAGCGCGGCCGCGGTCCGGGGGTCATACTGACCCCGCAGAGCGTTGACCTCCATGGCGGCATAACCCGAGAGGATATGGGCGACGATGAGGTGTCTCATATCGCGCTCGTCAACACCGTAGTCCTATCACGATTATCCCCCGCCCGCGGCGGCAGTGTGTGCAGAGTCGAGCCGTCTGTAGGGCGGGCGTACCCACGGCCGCCAATCTCGTCGTGCATCTACCATGCGGGCATAGGTATGCCCGCCCTACAATTCCGCCAGTATCTCCTTCGTCTGCTCCACCGATTCGGCGAGAGCGTCTATCCCGCGGTCGAGGTCCTCCTGCGCGATGGTCAGGGCGGGTTCGATGCGGACGACGCCGGGGTTGTTGAGGGCGTAGGCGGCGATGACGCGGCGTTGGATCAGCCCCGCGATCACCAATCCCGCGATGTCGGGGTCGGTGAACTCGACGCCGATCAGCAGCCCGCGGCCGCGCACGTCGGCGATGATGTCGGGGTTGGAATCCTGGAGTTGCTGCAATCGCGTTAGCGCGTGCGCGCCGAGTTCCTTCGCACGTTGCGGCAGGCCGAGCCGCTGGATCTCGCGGACCGCCGCGACTCCCGCGGCGCAGGCGAGCGGATTTCCCCCGAGCGTGGAGGTGTGGAGATACGGGTTCTGCTCCAGGGCCTCCCAGATGCGCGGCGTGCTGGCGAACGCGCCGATAGGCATCACGCCCCCGCCGAGGGCCTTCGCCATCGTGATGATGTCGGGGACGACGCCGTACTGCTCGCACGCGAACATACTGCCCGTGCGGCCCAGCCCGGTCTGCACTTCATCGAGAATGAGCAGGGCCTCGTTCTTATCGCAGATTTCCCGCGCCGCGCGGAGGTAGCCCTCCGGCGGGAGGATCACCCCGCCCTCGCCCTGGATCACCTCGACGATGAACGCGGCCGCGTCCTTGTCCATCACTGAGTCGAGCGACTGCGCGTCGCCGAACGGCACGTGGCAGAAGTCGGAGACGAGCGGGCAGAACGGCTTCTTATACGCCTCCCGCCCCGAGGCCGAGAGCGCGCCCATGGTCTTGCCGTGGAAGCCGCCCTCGGTGGCGATGATGGTGGTCTTGCCGGTGTGGAGCCGGGCCAGCTTCAGCGCCCCCTCCACCGCCTCAGTGCCGGAGTTGCAGAAGAAGACCTTGCTGATCTCCCCGGGCAGGAGGGCCGCCAGTTCCGCCGCGAGCTCGGCCACCACCGGGTTGAACAGCAGCCGCGTCGCCTGCGGCATGAGGTCCAGCTGCGCCTTGACCGCCTCCACCACCGCGGCCGGTCGGTGACCCAGCGCGAGCGTTCCGAAGCCGCAGAGCAGATCGAGGTACTCGTTCCCGTCGGTATCCCAGATGCGCGAACCCTCGGCCCGCCATTCGATGGACTCGATGCCCATGAAGCGGTGCAGGGCCACCATTCCCGCGTTGACGTGGCGCGCGTAGCGCGCGATCACCTCGGCTGCCTCCACGATAGGCTGGCTCATGTCACTGCTTTCTCGGCCCAGGGGGGAGCGCCTGGGCCAAACTGTGCCCCGCGGCCAGATCGAGCTCGGCGATGGCTACGTTGAAGTTGAAAATGGCGAGGTTGAGCCGGTTCTTCGCGTCGCCGAGAGTCTGCTGCGCGTCCAGCACCTCCACGCTGGTGCTCACCCCTTCCCGATAGCGCACGTCGGCGATGCGCTTGGCCTCGGTAGCCTGCTCGACCTCTTTCTGGGCCGCGGTGATCTGGGTCCTGGTGGTCTCGATGGCGTAGTAGGAGTTCTTCACCTGCGACTCGACTTCCAATTGCAGTTGGCGCAGGGCCTGGCGCGACTGCTCCAGCTTCGCCTCTGCGCTGACCGTCTGGCCGAAGACGAACCCACCGTCGTAGAGATCCCAGTTCGCGGCGAGCGCGACGAAGCCGCTGTTCTGCGAGACCGTGAGCTCGGTTCCGCTGTCAACGCTTACGGTGGCCTTGGGCAGGAGCGAGTAGCTGATGATCCCGGAGAGGGCGGGGCGCTTCCCGACGCGCACCGCGGCGAGGCGCGCCTCGTTCGCGGTCACCAGCGCCTCCGCCGCCTTGACGTCGGGGCGGTTGGCCTGGGCGGAGCGGACTAGCTCTGGCAGGACCGCCTCCTTGGCCGTCTCCAGGCGCGTGGAGGTGAGCGCGGTGTCGGTCGCGACCTCGCAGCCGAGCGTCCGGCTGAGGTTCGCCCAGGCGATGTTCAGGGTGCCCTCCGCCGTCGCCACCTGCTGCTGGACGCGGGCCACCCGCGCCTCCGCGGAGAGCACATCGTAGAGCGGCGCTATCCCCGCCTCCTGGCGCAGCCGCGCGATCCGTTGCTGTTCCTGCGCCGCGGCGAGAATCTCGTACTGCACCTTCACCCCCTCCTGCGCGCTGAGCACCCCGTAGTACACCTGCCGCGTGGCGAAGGCCACCTGGTCCTGCGTTCTCACGTACACGCCCCGCGAGCTATCCAACAGCTCGCGCGCCGCCTCCATTCCTTTGCCCACCGCCCCCCAGGAGTACAGTATCTGAGTCAAGGAGAAGTCCGTCTCCCACGAGGTCCCCTGACCCCGGAACGAGAACGCGGGTTGGTTCACCGGCGTGGTGCGCGCGGTGGTCACGTTGACCTTCGGAAAGGCCGCCGAGGTGGCCTGCGCCACCACGCCGACGTCCTCCTTGATCTGCTGATTGGCGATCTCGACGCTGGGGTTGTGGCGGATGGCGATGGAGATGGCATCCTCCAACGAGAGCGTCTTCCCCGAGGCCTTTTCGGGGGCCGGAGTCGCGGGGGCCGCCGCGGGGGCGGGCGGGATCGCCGCCGTCTCCTCTGCCAGAACCGCCCCGCCCAACCACGCCACCGCCATCACCGCCAAGAGTAGTGCTGCAAACCGTCGTACCACCATTGCCATTCCTTCCTTCTCGAACCGATACTCGCACGCGCCCGAAGCGCCGCCAAACGTCACGCTTTCCACAGCCCACGGGTCGTTCCTGCCCGCGCTTACAGGATTGGACTCGCTTCCGCAGAAGCAAGCGTCATGCCAGAGCCTCCCCCCATCGCCGCCGGTGACGAAGTGGAGATGCGCAAGCCCCACGCCTGCGGGGCCAATCGGTGGGTGGTGGTCCGCACCGGCGCGGACCTGCGCGTGAAATGCTTGGAGTGCGGGCGGTCAGTGCTGATGCCGCGAGATCAATTCAACAAGGCCGTGCGGAGGGTGGTGAGGAGGGAGAACGCGGATGAATGCAGATAAGGCGCAGATGAACGCAGAGGGAGAAAATCAGAAGCGATAGACGACGCGTGCGATCTGGACTCGGGGGAGGCCGAAATCAAGCAGCAAGCAGAGCTTTAATCCGGTCGCGCGGAGGTAATTCAAACACTGAGCGCGGTGTGCATTATCGAGAGCTGACACCGCCTTAAGTTCGACCAGGAGGTGGCCTTCTACCAGAAGGTCGGTCACAAACTCGCCCATCCTCTTTCCTTTGTAGCGCACCTCCATGCTGTGCTGCTGCTCCACTCCCAGCCCCGCCTCGCGAATCTCCATCGCCAGCGCGTTCTCGTAGACCTTCTCCAGGAAACCGCTGCCCAGCGTGTTGCTGACCTCGAACGCGCACTCGATCACCTGCTCCGACAGCAGATTCAGAAACTGCCTTTCTTCATCTGCGTTTATCTGCGCCGTATCCGCGTTCATCCGCGTTCCAATCTCCAGATCAGGCGCGTTGGCTGCCGCTTCTGACCTCTTCGTCTGCGTTCATCTGCGCCGTATCTGCGTTCATTCGCGTTCCAAGCGCGCCTGCACGTGCGGAATAAGGCCCCCCGCCGCGATCAGCTCTTGCAGGAACTCCGGGAATGGCGCCGCCTGGTACTGCTTACCCTGCGTCACGTTCTTGATCGTCCCCGCGGTGAGGTCCACCTCGAGCTCATCGCCACTCTTCGCGTCGGCGGCTGCGTCGGGAGCGACCAGCACCGGCAGGCCGATGTTGATGGCGTTGCGAAAGAAGATGCGCGCGAAGCTTGCCGCGATCACGCAACTTACCCCCGCGCCCTTGATAGCAAGAGG
>CAZUGW010000057.1:8483-12615 GCA_964620055.1 uncultured bacterium | reverse complement strand
CGCCGCCAGCACCAACGCCAGAACGATCATTCGCTTCACGATCACACCTCCCCGGTGAATGTGGGATTACCGCATGACCACCTTGAGAATCACCACCTTCGACACCGTCTCCGCCGCCAGCAGGGCGATTACGAACGTCCACGCGCCTTTCGCGCCGCTGACGTTGCAGCACAGGTTGTAGGAGCGGTACATCAGCGTTACCATCCACACCATCGCCGCCAACATCACGAGCACCACGAGCCCGAAGGCCGCCGCGTCCGCCGGCGCGTAGTGCGGCGTTGCGCCGGGGGCCATGAGTTGCTGGGTGATGGTGAGCGCCATCCGCTGATAGCCAGGAAGCAGCGCGGCCACTGCGATAAACACTGCGGGCCACCGCGCCATCGCCTGCGTCCCGAACAGGTCCACCACGCGGAAGGCCGTCCGCGAGACGGCCTTGCCCACGAGGAGCAGCACGACCGCGAGGGCCAGCCAGTCCACGATTCCCTCAAGCAGAAACACCCGCAGCGAAGCGGCGGCCCCGGTGTGGAAGTCCAACGTGCCGTCGAAGTGGGAGTTGCTGAAGGACACGACGAATCCGGTCAGCAGGATCGCGGCCAGCCCGATCCCCAGCGCCTGCACCCCGGCCACGTACTTGAACGGGTTGAACAGCCACTCGGTCAGCCGCGGCCTACTGGTGGATTGCTCTCCGCCTGAGGTCAGTTCAGTCATCCTGCCCCTCTGGGAGCGCAGGCGTCTCGCCTGCACTTTGCTGTGCTTCGATCTCCGTCAGCCTCGCGGTGATCTCATCCAGCCGGTTCCGCACCGTGGGGTAGCTCACCCCGAGCAACCGCGCCATCTCCTTCAAGCTCCCGCTCGCCTTGAGGAACTGCACCGCGAACTCCTGATCGGCCCGACCCAGGCTGGCGAGCGTCGGCAACTGGTACAGCCCCTCCACCTCCGTCCCACACGCGCGGCAAGCGAGCCGCTTCACGGCGAGGCGTTGTCCGCAGCTCGGGCAGGTTAGGGGCAAGGGTCTCATCAGTACGCTCACCTTCGGTGATAATATCGCGCAGATTATTGATATTGTCAATAGACCATTGAACTTTACTGAACTACTAGTTAGATTATGCGGAGAGCACGGACTACATCTTTGTCCCGCCATCACCATCAGCGCGCCCAAGGAAGAGCCCTACCACGCGGATAATACTAATAGCAGACCATCTCCCACAGGACCAACACTACCATGAACGAGACCGGGAAGTACCTGCAGGCCGTGCGCGCCAGGAAGCCGCTGGTGCACCACATCACCAACGTCGTGACCGTGAGCGACTGCGCCAATGTGACGCTCTGCGTCGGCGGGCTGCCCGTGATGGCGAACAGCCCCCGCGAGGCGGCGGAGATGGTGGGCCTGGCGCAGGCCCTGGTACTGAATATTGGCACGCTGCACGAGGAGCAGATCGAGGCGATGGTGCTCGCCGGGCGGAAGGCGAACGAACTGGGCGTCCCCATTGTCCTCGACCCCGTGGGCGCCGGCGCGACCAGCTATCGCACCCAGACCGCACGCCATCTGCTGCGGCAGCTCACCGTCGCGGTGGTGAAGGGCAACGCGGGGGAGGTGGCCACGCTCGCCGGCGAGCAGGCCGAGGTGCGCGGGGTGGAGAGCGGCGCGGTGGCCGACATCGTGCGGCCCGCGCGGGCGCTCTCGGAGCTCACCGGCGGCGTGGTGGCGGTGACCGGGGAGCGCGACCTGGTGGTGCAGGGCGAGCGCCAGGAGTGGATCGCGGGCGGCTCGCCGCGCATGAGGACCTTTGTCGGCAGCGGCTGCGTGGCCGCCTCCGTGATCGGCTGCTTCGTCGGCGCGCACCCGCGAGAGCCGTTCGCCGCGACTGTGGCCGCGTTCACCTACTATCGAAAGGCCGCCGAGAGAGCGGCGGGTGGGGCGTCAGACGGCCCTATCGCCTTCCGCGATCGGGTGTACGCGATGCTCCCGGAACTCGCGCCGGAGGAGCTGCAGGGCGGGCGTGCCTACGCCCGCATCTATCTCCCGGCGGGCGTAGGCACGCCCGCCCTACAGTTCACGCCCCCAACTCCATCCGCGCCCGCATCACCCGCACGATATCGCTGCGCGAGATGATGCCAACCATGTCGCCGTCATCGAGCACCAGTAGCCGGCCCTGGTTGCTGTTGAGCATCTTCCCGAGCGCGTCCCACACCTCCACGTCCGGCGCGATGGTCTGGGTCTCGGACAAGGCCGGAACCACCTCCCGCGCGGTGACGTGGTAGCGCTGCTCCCGCGGCACGTGGCGGATGTCCTGGAGCGAAATCAGCCCCATCAACCGCCCGTTGTCGAACACCGGATAGGCCGGGTGGCTGCGCATCATCACGTGCTCGTGCACCACCTCCTCCAGGGTGCAATCCGCGGGCACGCGGTCCACGTCTCGCGTCATCACGTCCCCCACCTTCACGTCCGCGAGCAACTGGCGCACCAGCACCTGCTGGTAACCGGACTGCGCCGCCTGGATCAGGAACCAGCCGATGAAGGCCATCCACAGGCCGTTGATGCCCTCGCCCGCGAAGACGAAGAACACGCCGAGGACGATCATCAACGTCCCCAACCCCTGCCCGAACGCGGAGGCGATCCGCGTCGCCTCGCCGAGGCTGCTCAACCACCTCCACAGGCCGGCGCGCAACACCCGCCCGCCGTCCAGCGGGAACCCCGGCAGCAGGTTGAACGCCCCCAACATCCCGTTGACAAAGGCCAGCCACAGGAATACTGACCCGAGGACATACCCTGGCCCTACGCCGACCGCGTGGGCGAGCAGGTAGAAGGCGACTGCGAGGACGAAGCTCGCGGCCGGGCCCGCGATGGCCATCTTGAACTCGATGCCTGGCGAGCGCGGCTCGTCGCTCATCTTCGAGACGCCCCCGAAGATGAACAGCGTGATCCCGGTAATGTTCATCCCGTTGCGGAGCGCCACCAGCGAGTGCGACAATTCGTGGAAGAGCACGCTGGCGAAGAACAACAGTGTGGTGAACGCGGCGAGCAGCCAGCGCGCCCCTATGGACAGGTCCGGGAGGTTACGCGTCAGCGGTCCGCCCGGGCGCGACAGCAGGTACGCGAACAGGACGAACACGATGAACCAGGTGTAGTCAACCTCGATCGCAATGCCGTAGATCCGGCCGATCTTCAATGACCGTGTCATCCTCCCACCTTCCCCAATCGAGAGGCGAAACGGCGGTTCAACTCTTCGCCTTTCGACTCCTCGACTCCTCGACTATCGCCCATGCCGCGTGCAGGTGTCCGTCGGCGCTTCCCCCGGCTCGAACGTCATGTTCTGCACGACTGGGCAATAGGGCGTGGCCAGTTTCTTCGTGATCGCGCACACGGAAAGCGTCACCCGCTCCGTGTTGCGTCCCCCGCGGTCTCCCGCGCTGACACGCTCGGGCGGCCGCGTCGGCTCGGGACGATTGCCGTGGATATCGCACACCCGATCCGGCGGCTCGTCGCCGTGGCTCACATCATAGGTCACGGTGATCGGAGATGGGCAGTGCGGGCCGGCCAGCAGCCCCGATTCCGAGCAGATGCTCTTCTCCACCAGCCCTGAGCGCGTCTCCTCGGCCGCAGGCGTGTCCTGCCCGTCGGTGCTGGTGGGCGGGACCACCTGCTCCCCGGCCTGCTCGGGATTCTCCTCCTTCGCCTTGTGGGGCTTGGGCGGGGTGATCTCCTCGACGTGCTCGGTCTCCCCCGCCTTCCGCGCGGCCATCATGATCGGCTGGGCTTTGAGCATGAAGTCGGCCCACACCGGAGCCGCGAGTGTGCCTCCCACCGCCCCGTGGCGCATCTTCTTCGCGAAATCCCGGTTCCCCGTCCACACCGCCGCGCACAGGTCGTCCGTGTAACCGACGAACCAGGCGTCGCGGAAGTTGCTCGACGTGCCGGTCTTGCCGGCCGCCTCCAGCTTTCCCGCGATGGTGTGCGAAATCCGGAACGCCGTGCCGCGTTTGATCACGTCCTGCATCATGTCCACCATGGTGGCGGCGATGTCGTGATCCAAGACCCGCCAGGTGATGGGTTTGTGCTCGTCCACCACGCGTCCCCGCGCATCCACCACCTTCTCGATGGCGTACGGCTCGGTCCGCATCCCGCGTGTGG
>CAZUGW010000057.1:0-8473 GCA_964620055.1 uncultured bacterium | reverse complement strand
CGAAGATTGAGAAGGCCGAGGCCATCTCCAGCGGCGTGACGCTCGCCGCGCCGATGGCCGTCGGCAGTGACCGGTGCATCTTGTCCCGCGGGATCCCCATCTTCTCCGCGACGTCTATCACCGTGTCAATCCCGATCTTGTTCGCCACCGCCACCGTCGCGATGTTCAGCGACGCGTACAGCGCCAGCCGATACGTCACCATGCCTGGATAGGAGCCGCTCTCGAAATTGTGTGGCCTCCACCACCCACCGCTCCCATTGCGATAGCTGACCGGAGAATCGCTGACCTTGCTGTCCGGCGTGTAGCCCTGCAGCAGCGCGGCGGTGTAGACGAAGGGCTTGAAGCTCGAGCCGGCCTGACGGCCCTGACCCTGGGCGGCGATGTTGTACTGGTTCTTGGCGAAATCCGCCCCGCCCACCATCGCCTTGATCGCGCCGGTATGCGTGTCCACGGCGACCAGCGCCATCTGATCGGCGTGATAGCCGCGCGCCGTCGCCATACCTTTCGCCACCGCTTCCTCTGCGGCGCGCTGCATCTCCATGTTGATCGTCGTGTGGATCGTATACTGCCCTTCGTAGAGCGACTCCGGGCTGTACTGGTCCGAGAACTGCTTAATCACGTAGGTCACGAACCACGGGGAGGTGTAGCGGCCGCGGGCGAGGGGCTTGCGCACCGGCGAAAGCTTCAGCGGCTCGGCCTTCGCCTGTATCGCCTCCTCCGCGGTGATGTACCCCTCGTCTCGCATCATGGAGAGCACGCGGTCGCGGCGATCCTGAGACCGCTGCTCGTCCTCGAAGGGAGAGTAGCGCTCCGGTGCGCGAATCAAACCCGCGAGCAGCGCGCACTCCGCCAGGCTGAGCTTGGAAATGTCCTTGCGGAAGTAGGTCTTCGCCGCCACCTGGGCGCCATAGGCCCCTTCGCCAAAGTAGATCTGGTTCAGGTAGAACTCGAGGATCTCCGGCTTGGTGTAGGCCCGCTCGAGCTGCACCGCCAGCACCATCTCCGCCAGCTTGCGGGTCATGGTGCGCTTGTGCGTCAGGTAGACGTTGCGGGCGAGTTGCTGGGTGATGGTGCTGCCGCCCTGCCGCGCGCCCCCCGCCCGCAGGTCGGTGTAGACGGCGCGCGCCACCCCCTTCGGATCAATGCCAATGTGCCTGTAAAAGTCGCGATCCTCCGTCGCGATCACGGCCTCCTGAAGTCGTTTTGGGATCTGGTCGAGAGCGACGTATTGGCGGTTCTCCGCGGCGAGCACCGCCAGCACCTCCCCGTCGGCGGAGAGGATGCGAGACCCGGATCCGGGCTGGACGGTCCCGAGATCTCGGACATCCGGGACCATCTTCGCGATGCCGGTGTAGCTCCCCAGGATCACTCCGAACGTGCCGAAGATGAAGAACAGCAGGGAGAGATTCACCGCGCGCAGGGCCAACCAGAGAACGTTCCGCAGCCGGTCGGCGCCGGTGTGTCTGACGGCCCCGTGGTAGCTCGGGGGACTGGCCTGGGTCACTGCTTCGCGCCTCCGGATTGAGTTCGAGAGAGATCGCGGAGCCGTTGCCCCGCGACGATATTCACATTCGGGTTGGCGCGCACGTACCGGGTGAGGGCCTCGCTCAGCGACGGCCCGGTCTGCTTCACCTTGAGGTCGGTGAACACGCGATAGTAGCCCATCGCCCCCTTCGCCAGCGAACTGGGCAGAGCGACCTGATACGTCTTGTTCGCCGCGATCGCCGCGCCGCCCACCGTGATCTCCGAGATCCGCCGGCCCATCGGGTCCGTGGCGCGGAAGGTCACACTCACGCCCGACACCTGCAAGAACATGGTGCTGGGCCGCGGCAGGAAAGCGAGGCCCCGCTCTAGGGTGTCCGTCACCATCCAGCCCGGCATCTCCACCACTACCGTCGGCTCGTCCGGAAAGAGCAGCGAACTCACCAGGGCCTCCCGCGTCAGGTCACCGGCGGGGAGGAGGTCAGGGCGGATCTGACTGGCCTGGACGAACGCGATGTCGGCGTTGAGCGAGGTTCGCACCCCGTCGGCGACGAGATCGCCCAGCGTGGACTCGCTCACCCGCGCCGACTTGCCGTCGAGGGGCTGCGCGGTCTTGCCGAGCACCTCGCCCCGGCCGACAGAGACGACCGCCAGGCTCAAGAGAGCCAGGAGTGCAGCGACCTGCGTGCTATGCGTTCTCACGTCCGGCCTCCGTTCGGTGGCAAGACCCAGGGCTTGCCTCCACCACACTGATACCCAACCTGAAGCGCGGCAAACTAGCCCGTCTCCCCCTTGGCCCGTCGCTCCATATCATAGCGTAGGAAGCTCTCGAGGAAGGGGTCTATCTCGCCCTCCAGCGTGCCATTCGCGTCCGATGTCTCGTAGCTGGTGCGATGGTCCTTCACCATCTGATAGGGGTGCAGAACGTAGGAGCGGATCTGGTGGCCCCAGGCGATCTCGGTCTGGACGCCCCGCAGTTCCGCCATCTTCTTCTCCTGCTCCGCCCGCTTCAGTTCCAGCAACCGCGCCTGCAGCACCCGCATCGCGAAGGTCCGGTTCTTGTGCTGAGAGCGTTCGTTCTGGCAGGACGCCTGAATCCCCGTCGGCAGGTGCGTGATTCGCACCGCCGAGTCGGTCTTGTTCACGTGCTGCCCGCCCGCCCCGGTGGCGCGGTAGGTGTCAATCTTCAGGTCGTCGGGTTTGATCTCCACCTCGTCCGTCTCCGCTACCTCTGGAATCACGTCCACCGAGGTGAACGAGGTGTGGCGCCGGTGCGCCGCGTCGAACGGCGAGAGGCGCACCAGGCGATGCACGCCGCGCTCTCCGCGCAGCCGGCCGTAGGCGTGGTCGCCGGTGATGCTGGCGGTGAGAGAGCGGCTCCCCGCCGAGTCTCCGGGGGTGTGGTCAATGATCTCCCACCTATAGCCGTGCTGCTCCGCCCACCGCATGTACATGCGCGCCAGCATATCGGCCCAATCGCAGGACTCCGTGCCTCCCGCGCCGGCGTTGATGGAAAGGAGAGCATTGTGGTCATCGTACTCGCCACCGAAGAGTTGCGACAACTCCAACTCGGCGTGGAGCTTCTCGATCCGCGCCAGTTGCTCCTCGAGGTGCGGAATCTCCGCCTCAGAGTTCTCTTCCTCAGCCAGTTCGGCGAGCACGGCCGCGTCTTCAGCCGCCTCGAGCAACTGCCGCGTCGGCGCCAGGTTGCGCTTGCGCCGGCTGATCTCGGACAGCAAGGACTGCGCCGCGGCCGAATCCTGCCACAACTCGGGGTCGGCGGCGCGCGCCTCCAGTTTCTCTAACTCCGCCTCCAGACGAGGCGTGTCAAAGATGACCCCTTAATTCCCGCGCTTGATTGAGCAACTGCTCGGCACGCTCGCGCAGATCGCGCAAGTCGCTCATGCGACATCACCTCTCTTCAGTACACCCTACCTGGTTAGACAAGTCAGGTCGGTGCTAGTTCGTGTTGTGGATGCGCCTCCACTCATACAGTAGACGCGGCTCGGGAGGGTTTTCTTGGACATGCACCCCTACTTCCCCCTCCCACAACACTTCTTATACTTCTTCCCACTCCCGCACAGGCACGGATCGTTGCGCCCCACCTTCTGCCCTGGGTTCGGGGCGCGGCGCGCGGCCATCGGGGTGCGCGTCCGAGCCGGGGCCACCGGCGCGGCGGGGTCAACCATCAGGTCCACGTCCTCCGCCTCCACTGGCTCGCCGTGCGGCGTGGCCGCCGCGTACTGCCGCGCCTGGGCCGTCTCCGGCGTCTCCACCGTGATGTGGAACAGATAGCGGATGATATCCTCGCGGATCGTCGCCAGCAGGTTGAGCCAGTACTGATAGCTCTCCTTTTGGTAGATGATCAGCGGGTCCACGCCGGAGTAGCCGCGCAGCCCGATCCCTTCCTCCAGATCCTCCATCGCCGCCAGGTGGTCAATCCACCGCATGTTCACGACGCGCAGCGTGACGTAGCGCTCCAACTCCCGCATCTGCTCCACGCCGATCAGCCGCTCCTTCTCCTCATAGAGCGCGATCAGCCCCTCCTGGAGCCACTCCGTCAGGTCGTCCTGTCGCGTGAAGGCCTGCAGTTGCTCCTCGCTGAGGTCGAGCGGGGAGACCTCCAGCAGCGTCTGCCGCAAGGCCGCCAGGTTCCAGTCGTCGTGGTGGACCTCCTGGCTGGCGAACTCCTTGACGCGGTCGGCCACGTACTCCCGGATATGGGTGAGGATGCTGTCGTGCATATCCTGCCCGCGCAGCACCCGCATCCGCTGCTCGTAGACGAGCGACCGCTGGTGGTTCATCACATCGTCGTACTGCAACTGACGCTTGCGGATCTCGAAGTTGTGCGACTCCACCTTCTTCTGCGCGTTCTCGATCATCCGCGAGGTCATCTTCATCTCGAGCGGCTCGTTCTCCGGCCACTTGGAGAGCATGAAGTCCAACCGCTCCGGCCCGAACAGCCGCATCAGTTCGTCCTCGAACGAGACGTAGAACCGCGACGATCCCGGGTCGCCTTGTCGCCCGGACCGGCCACGGAGCTGGTTGTCAATGCGCCGGCTCTCATGCCGCTCCGTGCCCAGGATGTGCAATCCGCCCAGCCCGATCACCTTCTCCCGGTCCTGGCGGCACGTTTCCTCCGCCTCTTTGAAGGCCTCCGCCCGCTGCTCCCCTGAGGCCTGGTCGGGGTCAACGTTGCGGCGACGAAGGATCTCGTTCATCAACTCTTTCGGGTTGCCGCCGAGGAGGATGTCCACGCCGCGGCCGGCCATGTTGGTGGCGATGGTGAGCGCCCCCGACCGCCCCGCCTGGGCGATGATGTGGGCCTCCATCTCGTGGTACTTGGCGTTCAAGACGCGATGTGGGATGCCGCGGTCCAGTACCTCGGAAAGCCGGGCGTGCTCCGCCTCCGGCAGGCCGATCAGCTTCGCCAGGTGCACCGCGTTCGGCGTCTTCGTCATGTCCGGGTCAATGTCGAACGCCCGCAGCAAGGCCGCGGGGCGGCCCAGCGGGATCTCCTCCAGCGGCTGGTAGCAGATGATCTCCGACAGGCGCGCGATCTCGCCCCGGCCCACGGCCTCGGTCGCGCCCAACTTGCGGATGGTCCCGTTGATCTCCTCCGCCAGCCGCGTCACCCGCGCCAGTCGCTGCTCGATCCGCCGCAACTCCTCCGGCTGCGCGATCCGCTGCGGCCCCTGGTCAATCTTGCTCGCCGCGTTCTCCAGGTGCCGATAGTCGCGCTGCACGTCGCCGAGGCGTGCCTGGAACGTCCGCGCCAGTTCCCGCCGCTGTCCCTCGCTCAGTTCCTTCGCCTGCAGCAGCGCGTCCTCGAGCAACGTGAGCTGAGCGAAGAGCTGCAAGCGGTCGGTCTTGAGCCGCTCGCTGAGCCGCTCCGAGACCTCGATGGACCGCGTGCCCACCAGCGTCGGACGACCCAGGCTCTGCATCTGGAGAATCTCCGCCACGATGCCGTGGAACTTCCCCTCCTGGGTCTTGTAGATGAAATCGGCGCGATCATCGCGGATCACCGGGCGGTGGGTGGGGATCATCACCACCGGCGCGGCGTAGACCTTGATAAACTCCGCCTCCTCGGTCTTGGCGGTACCGGTCATGCCGGAGAGCTTCTTGTACAGCCGAAAGAAGTTCTGGTGCGTGATAGAGGCGATGGTGATGCTCTCTCGCTCGATCTGCACCTTCTCCTTCGCCTCGATCGCCTGGTGCAACCCCTCGGAGTAGCGCCGCCCGTGCATCAGCCGACCGGTGAACTCATCCACGATGATCACCTTGCCGTCCCGCACCGCGTAGTCCACGTCTTTCTTGTAGTTCGCGTGGGCGCGCAAGGCCGCGTTCACGTGCTGGAACAACTCGAGGTTCTCGGGGTCGGAGATGTTCCTCACGCCCAGCAACTGCTCGATCTTATGCGTGCCGTCCTCGGTGAGGAACGACGTCTTCGACTTCTCGTCCACGATATAGTCGGTGTCCGCCGAGAGGCGGGCGACCACGCGGTCCACCTTCCGGTACAGGTCGGTCGCCTTCGCCCCCGCGCCCGCGAGAATAAGCGGGGTGCGCGCCTCGTCAATCAGCAGCGAGTCGGCTTCGTCCACGATGGCGAAGTGCAGGTCGCGCAGCACCAACTCGTCCGCGCCGTCCGCGGTGTTGTCACGGAGGTAATCGAACCCCACCTCGTGGTTGGTGGCGTAGGTGATGTCGCAGGCGTAGGCCACCTGCCGCGAAGGCGGATCGAGGACATCGTGCTGGATCACGCCCACGGTCAGCCCCAGCATCTCGTAGATCGGCGCCATCCAGTCCCGGTCGCGTCTCGCCAGGTAATCGTTGTGGGTGAGGAGGTGCGCGCCCTTGCCCTCCAGGGCATTGAGATAGAGCGCCGGCACCGCCACCTGGGTCTTGCCCTCTCCCGTCTTCATCTCCGCCACTCGGCCCCAGTGCAGCATCAGGGCGCCGATGATCTGCGCGTCGAAGTGCGCCATGTACCGCTCGCGCGCGTAGCGCAGATTCTGCCCCTTCAGCTTTTGCTCGAACGCGTCGGCCTCGTCCACGCGGAGGATGGTGTCCTCCGGCAGCGCCCGCCCCTCCTGGTAGACGCGAAATCGGACCTGGCGATTCCCCAGTACGCGCCAAGTGGCCTCGCGCGCCAGCGCATAGGCCTCGGCCATGATGTCGTCCAGCGTCTCACCGCGGGCGATCCGGTCGCGGAATTCATCGGTCTTGGCGCGCATCTGCTCCTCGGAGAGCGGCTGCATCGCCGGACCGAAGCTACTCACCTCCTCCACCAGTCCCTGCGCCCGGCGCAAGTCCCGCCGCGTGGAGTCGAAAATCGCGGAAAGCACAGACATCTGACCCTCAGGGGAGAGAAACGGGATACAACGTTGCCTCGCACATTATACCACGCGGCGAGAGGCTTGTCCGCCTGTGGCGACGGCTGAGAGCGCAGGCCGCTATCCCTCCCGCACCGTCTCGTACACCGCCAGGAGATTCTCCAGCGGCACGTCGGGCTGGACCACGTTGTTGGGGGCGATGACCAGGCCGCCGTTGTCGCCGCACTCGCGAATCCGCTGGCGCACCTCGTTGCGCACGCCCTCGACGGTACCGTGGGGGAGGGTGTGCTGGGCGGAGATGGTCCCGTGCAGGGTGATGCGGTCGCCGAACTCGCGCTTCACCGCCGCCGGGTCCATACACTCGGGTTGAATCGGGTCGAAGATGTCGAAGCCGATCTCGATCAGGTCGGCCAGGTAGGGCGTGAGGTTGCCGTCGCTGTGGAAGAAGAAGTGCTTCACCCCGTACTTCCGCGCCTCGGCGACCACCTCTGCATCTGCGGGCTTGAAGTACTTGCGCCAGATCTCGGGGTGGAAGATCGGCCCGGTGTGCATGGTGATGTCGCCGCCCATGCTGATGATGTCCACACCCATCTGCGCGAAGCGGCGGACGATCTCCAGGTGGCGCTCCAGCAGGCGGTCAATCAGCTTCTCCACGAACGCGGTGTTCCAGTGGAGATCGGTGAGGAAGTCCTCCATGCCGCGGAGATTCCAGGCGGCGAGGTAGAAAGTGGGCACGCCGGCCATCACCGGGAATTGCTGCTTCTGGCGATCAATGCTCTGCTGCACGCCGTCCCACCGCCCCGGCGCGTGAAGATCGGGGAACTGATAGCTGTCCAGCTTGCTGGCATCGGCGAGCGGATGAGACACAAAGCGCAAGTACGCGCTATGCTCACCTTGCACCTGGCGCACGCCCCATTCGTTCTCGAAGCTGCCGTCCTCGGCCACCAGGCACAGCCCGGCCGGGGTCTCCTGCGCGCGGGCGCGCCACTCGTCGGACGGGCCCATCCCCGCCCAGGCGAAATCCAACCCCAGCGCCTCGCTCACTGCGAACTCATCCCGCGTCCCGAAGTGGGCGAACAGCTTCTCCCACACCTCCGGCCGGAACGAACCGTCCACCGGCGTGCGATCCGGCACGCGGTGATCGAGAGAGGTCAAGACGCGTTCACGATGGGTCATGGGGGGTACTCCTCGGTGCGTTCCCTACTGTGAAGGGGGTTCGGTGCAGGGGACAGCGCGCCCTGTAGTGAGTTTGACGAGTTAGCGCGAACCCCCATCGTCAGATTGGGAAAGAGCCTTCCCTCGCCCAGGTGTCGGGTGGGCGCACGCTGTGATCTCATGCTGGAGAACCTATCGTGGGTGGGCGGACGCCTGGGCGAGGGAAGGCGGGGGAGGGCAGCGCGGGGTAGGAATGACAGGGCGAACCGGAAGAGGGATCAAGCTGCCCGTTGGAGAAGACGCATCCCATCACCCTGAGAGGGGGAGAACATGGCAGAGACGAAGCCTGGGATATTCATCAGTCACACGGGCGCGGACGCCGAACTGGCGAACGCCATGGGCGAACTCGTCCATAAGGTGTACAGCGGGGGCATCACGACATGGTATTCGAGCGACCAGAGTCCTTACGGCGGGATTGCCCCGGGTGATGAGTGGTTTGG
>CAZUGW010000056.1:12043-12718 GCA_964620055.1 uncultured bacterium | reverse complement strand
ACCACTAACGTACTGGATGCATCGCCCTCATCCGCAGCGGTAACACGTCGTCCTGTCGTATTGCCGGTTACGTCTAAAGTGCCCGCAACCACCGTGTTGCCTGTAGCGCCAGCAACCGAGAACGTAGTAGCGCCCGCACCCGTGGACTTCACCACGATCCCACCGTTTGAGCCTGTGACGCCCGAGGTTATCACACCGTCAACCTGGGCCGTGGAAGCCGCCGATATAGCGCCTGCGGATGAGATGTCAACGCCTGTGGAGGCGTAACCGCCACCAATAACCGCTGACAACGCTGTTACTGCGGCATCGAATGTCCCCGCGCCCAGCGCGGTAATTGTTGCCCCGGAACCACCGGAACCGCCGCCGACATCCACACTCGCCAGTGTAGAGTTACCCGTAACATCGAACGTAGTGCATGATGCCCGGACAGTCGTTTCAGTGATGTCAAGTATGCTGGCGCTCGCGTTATTGTCTATTGTCGAGCCACCGCCCAGGGTGATAATCCCCGTATCGGCAACCTGGAAGATTGGAGTCGCATTGTCTAAACAGTTAATCACCTTGCCGGAGGTCTGCGTGCCGGACACAACCTTGATCTTCAAGGCATCTCCGGTCGTAAGGACCGTGCCGTTAATGTAGAGCGGAATTGTAGCCACGCCGGTCGTCGCAGGCGGGGTG
>CAZUGW010000056.1:0-12033 GCA_964620055.1 uncultured bacterium | reverse complement strand
GATAGTTGTGGCGCCATCTTCGGCGATAGACCAGACGGACGTTGAGCCGTCGTAACAGTTGATGAACTTGCCCCCGTTAAGCGTGGCGTCAACGCATTTAAGCTTGAATATGTCGCCACTGGTAACGTAAGTGCCATCAACGAACATCCCTATGCCGGTCGTTACCTTCGGTGTAAACGTGTAGGCGGTTTGGCTTGTGAGTGCGGAGGTAGCCGCCGTGACCTTGCCAGTGACCCTTTTGATCTGAAACTCCTTGCTCCCCACATAGTTCAGCCCATATGCCGGAACAAGAGTCATGGCGATGATCACAACGATCATCGCGAGAATGCTATATCGTGTTCTCATCGTCGTTTCCTTTCTTTTCGGCCTCAGACAGGCCATACGGTTGCGCTGTGCTGATCTCGACTGCTTCAGCCCAATCCTCGGTTTTCGCCCAGGAGTTAGAGCCATCGCACTTGTCGAAATAGACACGCTTCGCGCTTGAGCTTACAAGCATCACAGGCTCATCTCGGAAGATGTGAGTTGCCTTGAACGGTATGGCCTCGACAACGGGGGCTAATGTGGAAACATCAACCAGCCGACCTATATATCTTCGCCGGTGGTCCATCCAAATGTCATTAGGAAGCCCATACTCCTCGCCAGCCGCGATGTCGAGCTTGCCGTGGCTGAAGCGTCGATCTCTGATTGTAATTAAGACACCGGATACATTGCGAACAGTCACAAACTTGCGTAGCATTGTTTCACCTCATTGACACCCGGAGGGAACGTATCCCTCCGGGTGAGATTGTGCATAGAGGCCGAGGCCTCTTAGATGTTGTCGGCCAGGTCCTGCATCAGGGACATGTTGTCGCAGCGGGTTGCATACGTCTGCATGTAGCCGCCGTAGAACGCCTCGAAGTTGCCCATACGGTCGTCCTTTGTCGGTCCCCAAACCTTGTCGTAAAGATTGAGGTAGTCAAAGCTCCCCTTCTGCGCGAGAACGATATCCCGCGTATCGAATAGCCCGAGGCTATTGCTGGGGAACATCTTGTTGATGATGAGCTTGACGGGGTTGCCGTCCGGCCCGTCGATTGTCTTGGGGATTCGCGGGAGCGCAACCGCCTGAGAATTGGCCGCGCCCGTGGTTGTAACCACAACCTGTGTGCTGTTCTCGGCCTTAGTCTTTCGAGCAAGGCAGAGGCCCATTTGCTTGTTGCACATCACGAGGTTGACCCGGCCCTTACCAGTGCCTTCCTCGACGGCCACCATTGCGTCTGTCAGGTCCGAGAGGTCCCAATCTTCCGGTGTGCCGATTGTTCCGCTGCCGGAAAGATAGCCACTCTGCCCGCCCTGGTATATCCGCGCCTGGAGGCTCGGATACGTCGCGCGCGCCTTGCCGCAATAGTTGCTATACACCGTTGTCTGACCACTACCGCACATGCCCGTAAGCAACGCGGAAGCAGCGCCGTTCATTCCGCCATTGAGGAAGTAGAACAGCCCTCTGGGGTAAGGCGTGTATAGGGTAGAGTCAATTCCGTTGGAAACAGACCCGGCCCTGAATACCAAGTCACCATTGGTAATGCCCGCTTGAAGCGACGTAGCAATACCAGATGTTGCGCATTCGATGATGACATACGATGTGCAGTTGGCATCCATGATCGACGCCTTTGTGCCGTTCGCTCTCGGCTGAGAGTAAACCGCAGTCACCGTGCCGGAAGATGCGGCCCAAGAGGTATCAGTGTAAGTAGTACCTGCCGAGCTTGCGATCTCGATCTGCATTCCGACCTGAATCATCCTCGTGTTGTCCCACCCGAACTCGTCACTGGTGTTATCGCACCAGAACTTGACGCTCGTTCCGGTGGGGTTAGTGACTGCGTTGTTGGTCTGCTCGATGCGTGCCAAAAGACCTGTGCCGTTGCCGATGGCGCAGTACTGCAGAACTTCCTTGAACGATATGTTGATCATATCGCCCTGGGCGTCGTCCACGGCGCTGCCCCAGCTTCCAGGCATCCCAGTCGCCCGGTCAAGTGCCTGTTTCGTGATTGTGGCAACGTCCACGATTTCACGAAGAGGAACCGAGACATCCGTAAACGCCGGTGTGCCGCCCGTCGGCAGGGCGACATTTTCACCGTGCGCCTGACCCCTGAGCGGGGTAGTAGTCTTGATGCGAAACTCGATGTTGCCTGCGGGAGTGAACCCGGACTTTTGCAAGTTCGGGATAAGCTCCTCGAATAGTCCAATATCGAGTTTGCGATCTAACGAGATAGTCCGTTTCTCGTCGGGCAAATCTCTGGTATATTTGTCTAATGCTGATAGGGACCACATGGTGTGACCCTCCTTTTCGTATTAGCCGTCGCGTATTATTGCGGCTTCGGCTTTTCTTGTCCGCTCCTCCTGGAGCTTGTTCCGGTCGGCGCGTGACAGTGTGGATTCATCCACGGGACCCGGCACGCCTGCCGCGCCCCTGCTTCCGACTGGAGTGGTTTCAGCAGCCCTGGCGTTGACCTCGGCCTGCTGTCGGTTGATCTCGAAGACATCCTCTGCGTAGCGTTTGGCGGAGTCGGCAACCATAACGTTGATCGTCTCATCGTCAATGTCACTATGCTCGGCGATGTGGGCGACGATAGGCCCGATGGCGTCAGCGAGAAGCCGTTCCCGATGACTCGCAAGGGTCTTTTCAGGTAAGCCTTTGAAGACTTCCTTGGCCTGCGCGACCACGGCGGACTCGATGGAAGCGTTAACCTCAGTCACACGAGCGTTCCGCGCTTCCGTTGCCTGTGTGTCGGACTGTTTCTTCGTCTCTTCGGCGCGCTGATTTTCGTAGATACGCTGCGCGGTCTTTTCGGCCACATTGCGTATCAAGTCGATCTCACGCGGGCTTTTCCAGTCGGGTTCGTCAGGAGTCCCGAGATTGAACGAACCGTCATCCGGGTCGTATTGCGTGAACTCCACACCCAAGCTCTTAAGCTCGGATGCAGTTTTGCGCATACCTTCCGGCAGGCTCGCAATGATCGGGTCGGCTTCCGTTTCGGCGGGAGCCGCGCCCTTGCCTTCGAGTTCGGCAAGTCTGGCATTCGCCTGGTCAAGTTCGGTTCGAAGCGCGGTGGTCTGATTTCTCGCCACTCGCCCCAATGCCTTGCTCCACCAGCTTGGAGGCTTCGCCATCGCCAGTTTTTCAGCGATCTCTTCCGGGATGTTCTCCGGGTCGATCTTGCTCCAGTCGATTGGTATTTCTACCGCTTCGCCTTCCGGCTCGCCACTTTCGGGGGGCGTTCCCTCTCCGGTCGGTGTCTCGGGAGACGTTCCTGCATCGGTTTCTACACCGGCAGCGGGAGCCTCGGTCCCTGGTGCGCCCCCACCTGCCTCCGCTATCTCGAAGCAAATGAAGGGCTTGAGAAGTGTAAACATTGAAATTCCTTTCGGATCGGCCACTATCGCAGTCGCCCGCGTGGTTGGTATGCAAAAGACCCTCCTCGATTGAGAAGGGCCTTAAAGCCTGAAGCTATGAAGTTGTCCAGCCTACGCCATCATCTGACCGCCGACCGCCCCGCCCTCGTTAATGGCCTGCTGCACTTCCGGCGGTATCTCGCCCGGCTGAGCCATCATAGGCATCGGCTCACCCTGCGGCATCATCCCCGGCCCCATAGTCGGCGCGGGTGACGCCGGTTCCGGCGGAGGAGGTGGCGCAAGCGCCTCTTGCACCTTCGCCTCAGCTATCGCATAAAGGCCTTGCTGGAAGCTCGCCGACCGTTCCTTCAAGTCTTCAAACGTGCCGTTGTGCTGCGCCATGTCTTCCTCAAGCTCTACTAGACCCATCCCGCGAAGTTTTCTTCGTGCCGCTAGTTCGTGCACAGGTGTTTCAAACGGGCCGAAAAGTTCTTTGTCACCAGCCACAACCACGAGTTGGTCTTTCTGCGCCGGTCGCAGGTTCGGGACCGGAACCGCGATCACTTCCTCGGTGTCGCCCAGGTCAGCGCCCCTGAATGACAGCTCTTCGTCCTGCTTGCCCTGCGGTCCAAGGTTCATCTGTCGCGGCGTCACGTAGTAGTCTTTCATCAAGGCGAGCTTGATCATGGAAGTGACGCACTGGTACTCCTCGGCGAATCGCCTCGAGTACCAATCCGTACGCACCGCGCTTGCTTGGTCGGCAAGACTTGTCGCCGTAGCCTTGGTCTGTGTATCGCCCACTTGCCCGAGGCGTGTGGCATCCATCGCCACCGCCGACCGTATGCGCTGTCGGCGCTGCTCGGAGTGCATTTCCGCCTCTTCGATGTTGAACTCGTTGTAGGTCATGAAATCGAACTTTGTATCACGCGGCATCCTGATCATCTTTCGGCCATCGCGGAGAAGCTCGGGGTTTTCCGCAGCGTCTTCGTCACTCACAAGTATCTGCTTCGGCATACCATCGCCGGTAACGACGAAGTCGCCGCGAAGACGACGCTTGCGAATCTCAGCAATTTGGGACTGCTCGATGTTAAGATCGCGCTGCGGGCGAAGCAAAGCCTCAACAAAACTCATTGGGTAGAGCCTACCCGGAATAGGACACCACTCACCACGCGCCCACGGCCATATCCCCTCTTTCTCGCCCTGTAGATCGCTGTGCTTGAGCAGCTTATCACCCGCCCACACGAATACATGGCCCTTGGGATACTTGCCGCCGGGCCGCAGGTAGAGCCGCTTCACCAAGGCGTTACTGCCCTTGGACTCACGCAGCCTACTTCCACCTGTGACCACGTTCATGGCCAAACGGTTGAGCTCGCCGATCTTGTCATCAACTGGTTCAGGCTCGACTTTGACGCCAAACTCCGCTTCGATACTGTCAATATCCCAGGAATCATATTCGATCATCAGGCGCGGAGGCCAGAGGCCATCAGTAGACCACGGGTCGTACAGCACGCGGAAGATATTGACTGCCTCGGTCGAGATGTCGCCGGTTTTGTTATCTAGGCTCGGATCGTAGCCCGTGCGCCGGTTGCAGCACCCCGTCGAAAGCGTCCAACGCCACTCCTGCTCACGCAGGATGCTCTCCTTATCGGCTGATTCACGCCACTTGAGCGCATTCGTGCCGAACTTCGCAGCCCTGGTTGCCGCGTCGTCGTATGGTGGAGCAGCTACGGCGGCGTATGCGGGCTGGTTGGCTGTCAGGTAGGATAATTGCTGTTGGTAGAGCGGGCCGATCTGATCATCGGTGATCATGGACTTCTCAAGCCCGTAGGCGGGCAGGAACGTGCGGCCAATGGTCCGGCTCACATCGGTCTGGTACGCTTCCCACTGGTTTTCAGCGAGGAACAATAGGCAGGTCAGGGCGCGGTCAAGGTAGGGTGTGCGCGCCTCGAAACAGTAATCGAACGTTTCGTTGAGCACGCGCAGCAGGCCGTCGTTATTCTCGACGCTCTCCCTGTCGTCCGGATTTGCCGTGATAAAAGGTATTTTTAGATTCATGCTCCTACCTTAGTGCCCAAAAAACTTAGCTTGCCCGTGCGCAACGGACTCTCCAAGTGCGATTATTCGTATGGCGCGGCGCTCCTGATCGGCTGCTGTTTCTTGTTCTTCGCGTTCCTCGCGAACACGCGCGGCCTTGACGTTTTCGCGGTGTTCCTCGCGTTCGACATGCTCGTCGTAGTTTGCGAGGCTTCCAGCCTGAACGCGGGTAGCCAGGACCGCGTTATCCGCCCTGAGTGCATCCACGAGGCGCTCGTGGGCTTTCTCACGCCAGATATGGTAAAGGCCCTGGTAGATCGCTACCAGGGCCAGAGTTAGAGCTATTCCGCACCACATAGGTTACTTCTCTCTTGCGATACGCGCACGAATCGGTTCTATGATAGCGTAAAGACCATAGAGGGCCAGAATGTCGCGGATAATCGCCAACAGGCCATCCAACATCAGGTTTTCACCAATCCCTTGTTCTGCGCAACAGCCTGCTCGACAAGCCCCAAACTTGGAGCTTCGTCAGTCCCCCGCCTGAGTCCACGCTTCCGGCAGAGTACTTTCCATCCATCGCGAGCACGGCGGCGACGTTCGGCGCGGGTCAAGTTATTCATCTATTTGTCCTTGTCACTCATCTCGTGGCCTTTGCGCGTTCGTAGAGGATAACGGCGTCGCACATCCATCGCGCTGAAAAATGATCGTCTACTTTGACCTGCACGGTCCCGTCTAAGCTGATACGGCGTTCCGCTATACCAAGTTCGGGTGACTTGATGCAATCCAAGTATCCCGAGAATGTAGACAACATGAGTGTATCTCCCTTGAAAAGCGGCGTCCCGTTGTGATCCACGCCGATGGGTTCGGAGGGTTCGGAGGTTTCGGCCTTCGCCGCCCAGCCATCACTCGTGTTTTTGCCACGAATGCAGTCGTGGCAGAAACACAATCCGCTGTAAAATGGCCCGTGCTTGCAGTTGTCGCAAGTGATAACCATATCGCCCCGGCGAATAGTCTTCTCAAGTTCATCCACTTGGTTCTTTAGAAGCTGTAGATCAACAGCAAATGTCCAGGAACCCGGCATTGCAACTGCTTTCTCTAGCTCATCGATTCGCCCGTGAAGTTCCCCTGTGCGATAGCAGTTCTGCTCCAGGGCCGCAATACGCTCTAGCATCTGCTTGCGTTCCATCCCAGTAAGTGTCTCCATCACATCCACCCCACTTGATCGTAAATATCGTGCGTCGGCTCTTTCTTGACCGGCTTCCGCCGCCCGATGGGTTCCTCGGGGCGCTTAGGTTTCGCCGGTCGCTCCGGTAAGCTCGTAAGACAGTGTCCAACCGCATCGTAGTTGTGTTCCTCCATCGTCGTATCGACCACTTCCGGGTTCTTCGGGTCAGACCTCAGCAGTGGAATAGTGCGAATGAGATTCTCGCAGCACTCCATAATCTGAATGCCGGGCCGACCGTCCGGCCAGCCCTCATCGGAACCCCAGTCACTTAGATAGTCACGCCAGGCGACCGCCCTGTTTAGCGGATCGCGGCCCGAACTTATCAGAATCGGCCCGTAGTCACCCCAGAGATCGCGCATTATGTCAGCAATGGGCTGATCGTATTCGCCGCTGGACTTCAGGCGGCGGTTAAACATATCGTGCCCGGCAAACACCTGGATATGATCAAGCCGAACCTTGCCGCGCTTTACCGCCTCGATCAGCGCGTCATCATCGAGTGTCTCATCCTTGAGACTGCCTTTGGCGAGCCCATTAGCGACACATAGCCGCATCAGATCGATAGCCAGGTCTCGGGTCTCCCGCTTGCGCTGGTAGAGTTCGCGGCAAATGTTCAACCGGCCGTCCGGCCAAACCGCTATCAGGTGAATCGCGCACGGGTCATTGAATCCCCAGTCCATGCCCAGCACATAATTGCATTGCGGCGGAATCGGCCCGGTCGGAATCACGTGCCAGGGAGTGCCGCTATGCGTCCGAGGTGTCCAGCACTCGAAGAACGTATCAGGCCCAAGCGCAAAAGCCTCTTCAGCAGTCGCAGGATACTCGCGCTTGAAATTGATCTCAGAACCGCACTCAACGGTTTTCGTCCGCCGCCATTGAAGCTGCTCATCATCGACACCATAAGCTCTCGCATAAACCTCCTCCTCTTCAGTTCGAGTAAACCCTTTGGGAACGGGCTCCCGGTATTCGTCCTGCCAGAACCAGGGAATGAATATCGGAATGTAGCCGCTATCGCCTCGACTCGCCGCCTGCCACATCTCGTAGAAGACACCCTGCGGTCCCGCTGACGTGGACTCAAGGATAATCTCGGTGCATGCAGCATTCGGAATCGCCTGGAGTACACCAGCAATATGCCGATCAGCGTTTGGCCAGTAAGCAACTTCTGAACCGTGGAAGTACTGAATCGTTTGCCCGAGACCGGCGCCACGGCTGCCTGCCGTGCCCACCTTGTAGGCGCTGTCCAGCACATCGAATACCAGTTCCCGTGCATTGCTTGCCCTGGTATGTGGTCTGACAACCTCGGGGCAGTGCTCTTGATACCTCTTGGTCATCTCGAACAGCGCCGCCGTGGTTTCGTCCAAGCGAGTCAGAATGTAGGCCCTAACGCCGTGCCGGTGAGTGACCTTGTGATAGAATCGCCCCTCGACATAGGTGGAGCACCCTTGCTGCCGCCCCTTAACAATCAGAGCGCGGATACGGCCGGTTTTCTCAAGTTGTTCTTCGAGCTCAAAATGCAGGAACGTTTGTGCCTGGTTAAGCACCAGAGACTCAACAGCGCCCGCTTTCGTCCGAATCTTCAGACACTTCGCGGCGTAGTGCGGAAAATCGTCCATGAGCCGTTGCCTGATAGCTCTCTCGCGTGCGTCCACACTATGCCAACTCCTCAAGCGCGGCCTCGTGAGCGTTGACGGTCACTGTGGCCTCGGAACGTTGTTTCGGCGGCTCGTAGAGTCCGCTCATCTCAAGTAACATTTTACGATCAAGCTGGCCCTCTTTACCCCGTATTTTCGCGGTATCTATAGCCGCCTTAACGACAGGTCCAATGTCATTACGAATAGTTGACAGGAACCATGCCTTGATCTGCTCACGAAACCACGGTTTGGCCATAATGCGGTAATATTGACGTTTCGACACCTCAGCCGCTTCGATTTTGCGCCCGTTCACCAGACGGTAGTATTGCGGGTTGGTGATCGTTTCAAATACGCGCCGTTCACAGTTAGTGAATTCGCGCTCACCATCGCCGTTGGTGAACTCGCGTTCCTCACCATCGCCCATGGGACTCTCGTTATCTATCATTTTTCTGCCTCTCCGCTATCGTTCCGTGCTCCGTGAGCACCCTTCCATCCCGCAGCGTCCAGCCTTCCAGGGGTATGTAGGACTTCCCGACGCACTGCATCCAGCGCACCCGGCAGCCCGCGAATATCTCGCGCCAGGGGCGCTGCATATCGTAGAAAAACGTGTGGCCGTCGTAGGCGCTGTTTCGCACGACCACCCACTCCACCGCCACGTTGCCCCCGCACTCCGCCCGCAGTTCGATCAGCGTCCCCGGTGCAGTCGATGCTTGCGCGGGCGAGCACAACAGACAGGCGAGCAGCGCGAGGACTACAGACCGCATAGCTGCCTCATATACTCAATGCGTTCGGCCTCGATGCAGCAACCTGCCCGGCCCACATTGTCGCCGTCGAGTCTGCATTCGGGCCGACCCCATTCGTCATCAGGCTCGGAGTCCACGAAAAACGGGCATTTATCATCACACCGAAGGCAGTCCTTTGTTCGCTCAATCAATTCGAGGATGTCTTCTTTTGTCGTCATATCATCTTCTAACTCACCAATATACTCGTAGCCGCACTAACGTCGTCCGTCACTGTTACGGTCACGTTATTGTAGAAATTGGCGTTGAGCAACTTTACGTTGCACTTACAGTCCAGAGTGTTCGCATGGGCCGCTAGGACTATAGCCACGCCATTTACGGTTGCAGCAACCTGAAAGACAGTCGCGGATACCCACTTGACGTAATAGATCGTGCCGGCAGTGATATTGCCATTGGTAGTAGCAAATACTACTGGGTCGCCATGCCGCAGGTTGTGAGCTGCGGCAGTCGTGAATGCGTTCGTTGGAGTTACATTAGTGCCCGTAGCTGCAACACCCGCAGTCTCCTCGCCGAAGATCCTCAAAAGCGTTTCAGCCGTGGCATGCTTCAGGCGAATATCATTGTTGACAACCCGCACGTTGACGGTCTTTGACTTTGTGTGAGCTATCTTCAGGCAGCAATAGAGGGCATCCAATACCGCCACATCCGCATCGGATGTAACCTCCAACATATTATGAGCTATCAGTATATCCGGGTCGCCGATGAATGATGCCGGATAACTTGCGGCATCGTTAAGGGCAATTCCAAAGTTGCTCATGGAGGTTGATGCCGGCAGACCATTGGCATCTGTTGAAACCCACCGCATTCGGACTGTATTATGGGCTATAGTTAGACCGTTACCTGATAACCGTATAGCGTACGGCCCCTCAGACGGTACCACTGAATTGTCAGCGACGATATCCGCGCTGTTGTGCGTGAATCTCAATCCGTAGCATGTATTCACTGCACTACCCGACACCATCCCGTCAATGGCTGTAAGGCACGCGACGGGTTCCCCCGAGTAACTCATAACATTATGCGACACATCCCAATCGATATAATTGGTGATGAAGATCGGGTCGGTGCTCTCCAGCAAGTTATCAAGGATATTGAACCGTTGCGCGGTTTTTCCGCTCCCAGGATCAACATGGAGACAGTATGATGCCGAAACGAGACGGCAGCGCTGGATGTAAACATCGGAAATGTTTACTGTTAGGGACTCTATGGCTTGATTTGTACCTACACTCGGATAGTTCTCCACGGTAATGCCGAATACACCGCTGTACGACGCGAGGCGAATCATGCATGTGGCCACATCCACGCCGTATATCTTGCATACATCCATGCCATCGCCGACAATGTAGATACCTGGGGCTAGCACTATCGGAGTCGTTATTGTGTACACACCGGGAGCCGGATGTATCAGCCAGGGATGGGTAGAGTCCGCCCCCCCCGCCACCGCCGCGTCCACGGCGGCCTGGGGGGTGGTATAGCGCATGCCAGGGCCCACCAGCAGCGTATTTGCCCGCCGCAGCTGGTCATCCATCGAAGCGTTTTCAATCCGTCCCATCTACTCAACCCCCGCTATCGAGATATACTCGCCACTCGCCAAATTGGTCCCCAGCACAAACGCTATGGCGGTGGCGTCGCGCTCCAGGTCGGTCGCCACCATCCCGAGGTCGAGCGGGTCCATCCCCATCACCACATCGGCAGCCGCCCACGTGCCCGGCGCGCCGAGTAGGTAGGTAAAATCCGTGGACTGCGGCAGCTTGTGAACCGTGATCCGGCGCGCCTTGAACGGCAATTGCCACACGTCGGTATTGATGCCATCGGCGTCGGTGTTTGATCGTGTGCAGACCGAGGGGAACGTGATCGCGGCGGCCCCGGAGCCCACATAACGCGAGACACGGACATCGTCTATCAACACTGTGCCAGCGAACGCTGTATCCTGTAGATACAGTATGAGTGTTGATACGCTGCTGAGCGTCAGCAGGTTAGCCGCCGTCATCAGGTTGGTCAGCGGCACGCACACCCGGTACCAGGTGTTTATCACCGGAACAGCGGGAAGTGACGTATAGTATTGAGTCCCCGCCGCCGCCGCCGTATTATCAAAACCGATACGAAGTTGACCGGCGGTCAATGCAACGGTCGTGCGAATCCACAGTTTGAGATGTGTGCTAGTACTAATATCCGTGTTATCCGTTGCCGGGACAATTCGCGCCTGAATGCCCTGCGCAGCTGCGGCGGCTAGCGCAAACGATGCTGACAGCGAGCCGATCTTACGCGTGCCCGATGTCGCTACTGTGCAGCCTGCATCCACCTGAGTCCACGCGGCCTGGCCGGTATCAACTATCACCTCGGTCATCCGCATCGAGCACGACCGCCGCTCGCCGACGAGCAGCTTCGCCATCGCCACAATCCACCCATCCCATGCTCGTTTAGAATTCGCCATAATTGCACCTCGTTACTGTTCACAGTTGATAATTTTTGAGCCATGCGCGCGGTGGCTGCCGTTTAGAGCCACCGCGCGCATCCTATCCTATGTCCCGCGCTCGCACTCTCGTGGTGCGTTTCTCGGCCTCTGAGAGGCTGCGGACAGATGTGCGCTAACGTTTGTCTACTATCCTCATTCACAGCGTGCGAACAACAGCAATGCAAGTGCATAGCGAATGCTATGCGTTAGTTACGTTGGTGCTAGTCAAGCTCTTTTGGAGCTAGTTGTACTGGTACTAGATAGTGTGACTGTGAGTCACCTATTGAACTGACTGTGAGTCACCCATTATGCTCAAACTAGGTGACTGTGAGTCACCCTAGAACTGACTCACAGTCACCTATATTCTGGCTTATTAAGTCTGTGTAAACCCAATAGAAGTTGCCACGCCCGCCCTTGTGATGGTGTTTGCGCTCAATAAGTCTTGCCTGCTCAAGTTCAGCCAATGCTCTAATGATTGTCCGTTCTGAGCACTGCATTTTTTCGGCTAACGTGACCTGCGACGGGAAC
>CAZUGW010000055.1:9731-12738 GCA_964620055.1 uncultured bacterium | reverse complement strand
TCCGGCTCGGGCAAGTCCACGCTGATGGAGGACATCCTCTTCCGCCGCCTCGCGCACCGGCTGCACGGCGCGCGGACGCTGTGGGGCGAGCACGACCGCATTGACGGCGTCGAGCACATTGACAAGGTGATTGACATTGATCAGTCACCCATCGGTCGCACGCCGCGCTCGAATCCCGCCACCTACACCGGCGTGTTCGATCGCATCCGCGATCTGTTCTCCCAGACCCCGGAGTCCAAGATCCGTGGCTACGGGCCGGGCCGGTTCTCCTTCAACGTGAAGGGCGGTCGCTGCGAGGCGTGCCAGGGAGACGGCGTGGTCAAGGTCGAGATGCACTTCCTGCCCGACGTCTATGTCCCGTGCGAGGTGTGCCACAGCGCGCGCTACAACCGGGAGACGCTGGAGGTGCGCTACAAGGGGCGCTCCATCGCGGAAGTGCTCGACATGAACGTGGAGGAGGCGCTGGATTTCTTCCGCAACATCCCGTCAATCGCAGGTAAGTTACAGACCATTCACGACGTCGGCCTGGACTACATCAAGCTCGGCCAGCCGGCCACCACGCTCTCCGGCGGCGAGGCCCAGCGCGTCAAACTCGCCTCCGAACTCTCCCGCCGCGACACCGGGCGCACGCTCTATCTCCTCGATGAGCCGACCACGGGATTGCACTTCGCGGACATTCAGAAGCTCCTCCAGGTCCTCCGCCGCCTCACCGAGGCCGGCAACTCCGTGCTCGTGATCGAACACAACCCCGAGGTGATCAAGTGTGCGGACTGGATCATTGACCTCGGCCCCGAGGGGGGCGACGAAGGCGGCCGCATCGTCGCGGAAGGCACGCCGGAGGAAGTGGCGGAGGTGGAAGGGTCGTACACGGGGGAGTTGTTGAGGGGGATACTCGACAACGCAGGTGGCGGGGACAGGCACGCTCGAAGGACACGGGCGAGCCGGTCCCCTCGACGGGCGAGGGTGAAGGCGTAGGGGAGCGGACTGGGTTAGCCGTGCGGGAAGAGAGGGTGCTATGTCTGAGTCTCCAGCGGTCAGCAGCCGTCCAGGCGGTTCACTGGAAGACGTGCGCCGGCGTAAGCTCAGGATCGCCATCATCTCGATGGTGGCTGCTCTACTCTACTATGGACTTCCCTTGGCGATACTCCTCGCTCGGCACTGGGATGTTGAGGGTGAGGCCGCTGATAGGGCGTTCCGCTGGCTGCTGGCGCTACCTTGCCTCCAGTGGATCGCACTGAAGGTGATCGTTGCGTGTGTTGACTACATTCGATCCGAGCGGCAGGCCGTTGAGCAAGCCGAGTACCACGCCGATCGGGTATGGGAGGCATGGGAGGAGGCATGCGAGGAGGCCACCAACGACGCGGACGAACTCGAGCAAGCTGCACTTGATGATCCGGACGCGGATCCGGCGGCCCTCGAGGTTACCGAGTCTGACTATTGGGAGCTAGTCCGTC
This sequence comes from uncultured bacterium, assembly GCA_964620055.1. GTDB lineage: Bacteria > Armatimonadota > Hebobacteria > Hebobacterales > Hebobacteraceae > CAZUGW01. The sequence goes on along the minus strand of CAZUGW010000055.1, from coordinate 11,284 downwards.
GACGATTTGAGCAGAAGCTGCGGGATGAGTAGGAGCATAGTCCATCTCAGGTGTTCAGCATCCTCGATGCTGGTCCAGCATCTGATCGCGCAGGGGATCGAGCAGGCCTGGACCTATCTTCCGATCAAGGCGGCAGCGCCGCAGGCAGGCTGAGTCGCTGAGGCCGGCGATATGATCGGCGGGGTTCGGCGACCCCGCCCTATAGGGGCAGGAGCGATGCTCCTGCCCAACGAATTCGCGTCGTATGCCTTTCGCAGACACCCTGCTCCTCAACGCCCACCTCTTCACCAACACCCCCCGCCGCGGGGCGGCCCTCACCGCCCGCGGGGATTTAGCCAAAATGTCCATATTGACCAAATTGTTCTTTCTGACTATAATGCGTGCGAGGTAAGGTCAATGGAAGCCAGGAGATCCAGAACACGTAGGTCGCATCTGCCGGTACGAGTTGCCTCCCGTTCTGTCCCTATCGCCGAAGCCAAACGCGATCTCTCAGACCTCTGCGCGAAGGCCGGATATGGACGCGAGACCATCGTCGTCACCAAGCATGGCAAGCCCATCGCGGCGATCATCAGCATCGAAGACTTGGAGCGAGCCGCGGTCCTGGAGGATCAACATGCGGTCGAACTCCTCGCGAGGCTCATCGCCACTTCTCCCGGCACGGAGAAGGTGGATCCGAGCAAACTATGAGACGCTCCGCTGCTTTGGACTGCCTGGGAAAGATCGCCCTCCATGGCGCTTGAACTCCGTTGGGACTTCCGCGTCCCGCAAGGTCTTCGTTCTCTTCCTGATTCCGAGCGCCGCCTCGTAACCAGAACTATCCTCTCCCTCCTAGAGGATCCCCGGCCGCGAGGGGCGCGCTCTCTTCCTGGCAAGCCGACCTGGTTCCGACTTAGCGAGGGCCCGTTCAGCTTGGTGTATGCTCTTGATCCGCAGGAGTCAACGCTCACGGTTTACGGCGTGAGCAAGGAGGGGGAACTCCTGGGGCCCGATCCGAGTGAGTAGACCTAAGTCAATGCCACTCCACCCCGACCTCCTCCTCCACAACGCCCACCTCTTCACCAACACCTCCCGCCGCGCGACGGCGCTGGCGATTCGCGGGGATCGCATCCTCGCGGTAGGGGAGGAGACGGAGATTCTCGCCCTGCGTGGGCCGCGGACGCGGGTGCATAATCTGGGTGGTCGGCTGGTCACGCCAGGGTTCACGGATAGCCACGTCCACCTCCGCGGCCTGGCGCGGCATCTCTCCGATGTGAAGCTGGAGGGGACACGGACGCTGGGTGAGGCCGTGCGGCGCGTGGCGGTGCGCGTGAAGGTGACGGCGCACGGTCACTGGATCACCGGCGGCGGGTTCGACAAGAACCAGTGGGGAGACGACTTTCCCACCTGCCACGACCTCGACATCGTCGCGCCAGAGCATCCCGTCGCGCTGCGCGCCCGCGATGGCCACACCTTTTGGCTGAACTCCCTGGCGATGAAGGCGTGCGGCATCACCCGCCGCACCACGACGCCAACGGGCGGTCTCATTCGCCACGATCATCGCGGTCAGCCTACTG
>CAZUGW010000055.1:848-9721 GCA_964620055.1 uncultured bacterium | reverse complement strand
TGCCACCCGCCTCGTCCGCGACTGCCCCGCCTACCTTGAGGGTCGCGCCGGACCGGAGGAGGTGCGCCGCGCGCTCCGCCACCTGCTTCGCTTCGGCATCACTTCCGTCCACGCGTTCGATGATCTCAGTGGCTTCGCGCTGCTGCAGGACCTCCGGGGCCGCGGCTGGCTGGACGCCCGGTTCACCGTTTACCCCTATCACGTCGAACTGAACGACCTGCTCGCCGCCGGGCTGCGCTCCGGCTCCGGAGACGAATGGCTGCGGATCGGCGGCGTGAAGCTGCTGGCGGACGGCACGCTTGGGAGCCAGACTGCGTGGCTCTTCGCGCCCCACGCGAACTCCGACGCGGGTCGCGGCCTGCCGTTGATGTCCCGCAAGGACCTGCGCGCGACCGTCCGCCGCGCCGCAGAGCACGGCTTCGCCTGCGCCATCCACGCCATTGGCGACCGCGCGAACGCGGAGGCGTTGGACGCGCTCGAAGGTGTCTCTCATCTTCGCACGCCGCTTCCGCACCGCATCGAGCACGCGCAACTGCTCCGACCTGAGGACCTCCCGCGCTTCGCCCAACTCGGCGTGATCGCCTCCATGCAGCCCATCCACCTCGTCGGCGACGCCGCGTCCGCGGACCGTTATTGGGGCGCGCGTGGCCGCCTGGCCTATGCCTTCGCCAGTCTCCAGCGCGCGAGAGCGAGCCTCATCTTTGGCTCGGACGCGCCCATCGAAACCGCCGATGTCATCGCCGGTCTCGACGCGGCCGTCAACCGCGTGGCGCGTGACGGCGCGCCGTGGTATCCCGAGGAGCGCCTCCCTCTCGCCGCCGCCCTCCGCGCCTATACCCTCGGCCCCGCGCGGGCCACGGGGGAGGATCGTTCGAAGGGTAAGCTCGCGCCGGGCTATCTCGCGGACCTCGTCGTGCTCTCTAACGACCCCCTCGCGCGCAGCAGCTTACGGGACACGCGCGTGGAGATGGTCTTCGTGGGCGGCAAGCTGAGGTTCCGTCGCGCCGGGTCCTGAGGGTATAATGCACTTGCAAAGGCGGGGACAGGCACGCACCCCTCGCTCCGCTCGGGGCGGACTCTGCGTGCGAGCCAGTCCCCCTGGTAGCATCCGATGACGCGGCAGGAGAAACTGGACCAGCTTCCCAACGCGCCCGGCGTCTATCTCATGAAGGACGCGGCCGGGGGGATTCTCTACGTCGGAAAGGCCGTCTCGCTGCGCAATCGCGTGCGCTCTTATTTCCAGGCCTCCGCTGATCATCCGCCGCGCATCGCCTCGCTCGTCTCGCAGATCAAGGACCTCGACTACATCATCGCGGAGTCCGAGGCCGAGGCCCTGGTGCTCGAGTTCAACCTGATCCAGAAACACAAGCCGCGGTTCAACGTCCGCTACCGCGACGATAAGAGCTATCCTTATATTCGCATTGACCTCCGCGACGAGTTCCCCGCGCTGTGCGTAGTGCGGCGAATCGAACAAGACGGCGCGCGGTACTTCGGCCCCTATCCCTCCACCTGGGCGATGTGGGAGACCATCCGCCTGATGCGGCGGGTGTTCAAGATTTGCCAGCGCCTCATCTCCTCCAAGGCGCGCGGCGGATGCAACTGGAGGCCCGAGCAGGGCCTCCGCGCGCGGCCCTGCCTGAACTACCATCTCGGCCAATGCCTCGGTCCCTGCGCGGGGATCGTCACCTCCGAGGACTACAAGCAGGCGGTGTATCAGGTCTCGGATTTCCTCGCGGGCAAGCGCCACTCCGTGATGGAGCGGCTGCACTCAGACATGGAAAAGGCAAGTGACTCACTTGACTATGAGCGCGCCGCCCGAATTCGCGACCAGATCCTGGCCATCGAGCAGACCACGCCGGATTACCGCGTGGTCTCCGACCGCCTGGAGGACGCGGACGCCATCGGCTACGCGCTGCAGGAGGACATGGCCTGCCTCGCCGTGCTGCAAGTCAGAGAGGGCCGGCTGATCGCGCAGGACACGTATCTGCTGGAGGGCGTGTCCGGCGTGCCCGCGGCGGAGGTGCTGAACGAGTTCGCGAAGCAGCACTACCAGAAAGTGGCCTCCACGCCTAAGCTCGTCTATCTCCCGCTGGAGATCGAGGAGGCGGCGAGTGTGGCCGAATTGCTCAGCGCGCGGCGGGAGAGCAAGGTGCGGATCACCGCGCCCAAGCGCGGCGAGAAGCGCGAGCTGGTGAACATGGCGATGGAGAACGCCGAGGATCACCTCCGCACGGTGCTGGAGCGCGAGTCGGCGGAGCGTCGAAGAGGGGAGGAGGCCGTCGCCGATCTGCAGCGATCCCTCCATCTCGGCCTCGCCCCAAGAAGGATAGAGGCCTTCGACATCTCGAATATACAAGGCAAAGCCGCGGTCGGGTCCATGATCGTGTTCGAGGACGGGCAGGCGAAGCGGAGCGACTATCGGCGCTTCCGCATTCAGACCGGAGACGAGCCGAACGATTACGCGATGATGCACGAGGTGCTGTCGCGGCGGTTGAAAGCCGCGGTTTCCGGGAATGTGAAGTTTGCGCGACTGCCCGATCTGTTGCTGGTGGACGGCGGGGTTGGCCAGCTCAACGTGGCGGTGAAAGCGCTGGAGGCGCTGGAGTTGACGCTGCCGGTGGCGGGCCTGGCGAAGGAGCACGAGTTAGTGTTCGTGCCGGGAGGCGGGCCTCCGGTCGCGCTGCCGGCGCACTCGCGGGCGCTGCACCTGCTGCAGCGGGTGCGGGACGAGGCGCATCGCTTCGCGCTGGCCTATCACCGCAGCCTGCGGGCGCGGGAGCTGCGCGAGAGCGTGCTGGACGAGGTCCCCGGCGTCGGGGAGGTGCGCAAGCGCAAGCTGCTGACGCGCTTCGGGTCGGTGAAGCGCCTGCGCCAGGCCTCGGTGGAGGAGATCGCGGCGGCCGCGGAGTGCAGCGCCGCGGTGGCACGGAATATCGCAGAGGCGTTGACCGGATCGGACCAGTGATTCATGGGTTTCCACGTTAGGGCGCTCCAAAGGCATGAGCTCGACGACTTCCTGATCTGCTTCCAGGCCGCGTTCGGCGTGGATGACCAGAGCTTGAGCATCATCCGCAACTCGCTGGTCAACGACCCGTACTTCCAGCCCGAGAAGGTCCGCGTCGGCGTGCTGAACGGCGAGATCATCAGCCATGTGGTGATCCTGGAGCGCCCCGCCTGGGCGGGCAAGCAGGTCATCACCACCGCAGGCATCACCGCGGTCGCCACGCACCCGTACTATCAAGGCAAGGGATTTGGCACCCGCGTCATGCACGATGCGCTGAAGCTGATCCGCCGCCGCCCGTACGACCTCGCGCTCATCACCACTCGCGTCCCGGGCTTCTTCGTCCGGCTCGGATTCGAGGAGGTCCCCGCGGTGATCGGCTACCAGTGTCCGGCCAGTGCGGTGGCGCGGGTGGAGGCCACTGACGAGTACGAGATCCACCGGCTGGACTACAGCGAGCACTGGCCCCTGATCGCCGAGATCTACCGGGAGTACAGCGAACTCCGCACCGGGATGCAGGTCCGGGACGACCGGTTCTGGGAGACGTGGCCGGTGCGCGGCACTTTCCCCATCGGCTACTCCTCCGAGCTCGGGTCTCTGGGGATGGTCGCCACGCAGGAGGGCCGCATGGTCGCCTACCTCGCGGCCCAACTTCTCCCCGATATGCCCCATCTCTCTATCACCGAGTTCGCGCACCTCAACGACTACCCCGAGGCCATGTTGGCGCTCTTTAAGGCCACCGCCCAGCGGTATGTCCAGACCGGCGGCCGGCGCATCGTGATGATTACCGGTGGGCACGCGCCGGTGCTCAAACTGCTCGAGGCCCTCGGGGTGCCCATCGAGGCCGATACCGGGCAAGGGCTGATGGTGATGGTAACGAACAAGAAATGGATCAGGCCCGCCGGCTTCCGGAACGTGCGGGACGCGATCCAGAACCTGTTCTTCTCCGAGATTCCGGTCATGTGGCACAGAGATGGGTACTAGTGCGAGCGTCGTGATCGGGAAGGTGATTCGCACCCCGATGGGATGGGTGGGCGCAGCCGCGCGAGATGGCAAGCTCGTCGCCATCTCGCTCCCGACCGAGAGCGAGGCCGCGGCCATCGCCGGCCTCAGCGTAGAGTGCGACCCGTGCGCGGGCGATGCTCTGCTGGAGCGACTGGCGGCGGACCTGCGGCCCTACTTCGCGGGCGAGAGGGTGGACTTCTCCAGCTACCCGGTGGACCTCTCCGGTCACCCGCCGTTCCGCCGGGCGGCGCTGATGGCCGCGCGGACAATTGCCTATGGAGGGGTGCAGTCGTATCGCTGGTTGGCGGGAAAGGCAGGTAATCCACGTGCTTCTCGCGCCGCGGGGCAGGCTATGCACCACAACCCCGTTCCGCTCGTCATCCCTTGCCATCGTGTGGTTGGCGCGAACGGCTCACTCACCGGCTTCGGCGGCGGCCTGGCGATGAAACGCGCGCTGCTCATGCTGGAAGGCGCGCCACTGGGGGAGGAACGCTGATGTCGCTACTCATCCGCTGGCTCCTGCTCACCGTCGCCCTGCTCTTCGCTGTCCACATGGTCCCGGGACTGCAGCCCATCCCGCCTCTCTACAACCTGTTCCTCGCCAGCGCCGCGATGGCCGCGCTGAACTTGCTCGTCACGCCCGCGCTGTGGCTCGCCAAGGTAGTGACGTTCCCGCTCTCCTGCCTCACCCTCGGCCTGTGGACGCTGTTCCTCACGCTCTTCGCAAACACGCTGATCTTCTACTTCGTCGGCACGCTGAAGTGGGGATTCGAGGTCAAGAGCTGGCTGGCCGCGTTCTTGGGCGCGCTAATCGTCGGGTTCGTGAACGCGATCCTCAACGGGATCTTCGCGGTATCGAAGCGGCGGAGGGAGTAGGGGGCGGGGGACTGGCTCGCAGGTGCAGTTCGTGCGTGCCTGTCCCCGCCGGTAGCAGGAATTCGCCCGCATTCCTGGTAATCATGCTGCATATGAGGGGTTACCACTATGCCCACAACTGACCTGCTGACCTTGATCCTTAGCATCGTGGCTATCGTATTCGCGGTCGTAGCCATCGTGTTTGAGGTTAGCTTCTTCGTGCTGCAGCGCAACGAGGCGCGAACACTCACGAAGAACGTACAGGACCTCGTGTTCCAGGCGGTGCGAAACGAGAAGGGCATAGACCAGTTGAGTGGGCAGGCGATGCTGCTGATCGAACGACTGGTGCAGGCGCGGGTATCGGAGGATCGCGCGCAGACCGCCCCTGAGGTGGAGAAGATTGTGGCCGACCTGCTCATGCCAGTGCAGGAGAGCATCGCCGAGCTCGACAGACGTATGAAGGGTGCGTCACAGTCAGAGGGCATCAAGCGTGAAATGGACGAGGAACTGGAGGAACTGGATGCACTCCGGAAGCAGGTCTCAGAAGTGGCGAGGCAGGCTGCCGAGAGAACGTCGCGTCGCCCGACACCACATGCCGTCAGGCATCTGGAGGCTTTGGGCGAGCACGCTCGGGACTTATTGGGGCTTGTGCTGCAACTTCACATGCGAGGTGGCCGCTGCGTCGCCAGGGAGATCCCAGGAGAGTGGTATAGGGTGGTGCACGCAGCGGCACAAGCAGGGGAGTGGGAGCTTCTCGACGGTGCGGGAGATGGGATCGGCTTGACGCCGCTAGGGCAGGAGTTTGCGGAGAATCTTGCGGCCCTCGTTCAGGACTCCAGTACCGGGTTCTCTGTTGAGAGCGTAGACCGGCTGTGGGTCGAACAGCGAACCGGAGACCTTTACGCCTTTGCAGGTGAAAACGCGTATCCTGTGGGGGTCGTCGCCATAGGGTAGCGGCCAGGACTCCTCAGGCTGCATCGCGGTGCTCGTCGCCACTGGGCTGCCACGGCGGCCGCAGCCACCTCTCGACCCGTCCTTGCAGCAGGACCTCCCCCCTCCCTCCTCGAATCCTCCTCCCGTGAGGCCACTGACATGAACTCACTGACACTGCTCCTCATCGCCGCCTGCTGCTTTGTGCTCGGCTATCGCTACTACTCCGCCTTTCTCGCGGCGCGGGTGGCGGTGATTGATGCGGAGCGCAGGACTCCCGCCCACGAGTTGCACGATGGGAAGGACTACGTCCCCACGAACCGTTTCGTGCTCTTCGGCCATCACTTCGCGGCCATCTCCGGCGCGGGGCCGCTGATCGGGCCGGTGCTCGCGGCGCAGTGGGGCGTGCTGCCGAGCGCGGTGTGGATCATCATCGGCGCGGTGCTCGCCGGCGCGGTGCATGACTTCATCATCCTCGTCGCCTCGGTGCGCTGCCAGGGGCGGTCGCTCTCCGAGATCGCGGGCGAGTACATCGGCCCCACCGCGCGGATCATCACCTCGGTCGCCATCCTCTTTATCATCATGTGCGCGCTCGCCGGCCTCGCCATCGCGGTGGTGAAGGCCCTCTCCGATAGCGCGTGGGGGACGTTCGCGATTGCCGCGACCATCCCCATCGCGCTGTTCGTAGGCCTCTACCTCCACGTCTTCCGGCCGGGCAAGGTGGCGGAGGCGAGCGTGATCGGCGTCGCCCTGGTCTTCGCCGCGGTGATCTACGGCGCGCGGGTGCCGCAACTGCCGTGGGGTCACTACTTCCTACTCACCGAACACCAACTCAAGCTCGCCCTTCCCACCTACGGGTTCATCGCCTCGGTGCTGCCGGTGTGGATGCTGCTCTGCCCGCGGGACTATCTCAGTTCCTATATGAAAATCGGCACGATCCTGCTGCTGGCGATTGGCATCGTCCTCGTCCATCCCGACCTCAAGATGCCGCTGACCACGGGGTTCACGCACGGTGGCGGGGTGATCGTGCCGGGCACGGTGTGGCCGTTCGTGTGCATCACCATCATGTGCGGCGCCATCTCCGGGTTCCACTCGCTCATCAGCTCGGGTACCACGCCGAAGATGGTAAGCTCGGAGCACGACCTCCGCTGCATCGGCTATGGCGCGATGCTGACGGAGGGATTCGTCGCCATCACCGCGCTCATCGCCGCCGCCTCGCTCCATCCGCACGACTACTTCGCCATCAACGCCAAGTCCCTCGCCCTCATCCCCGCCTGGGCCGGGACGGGCGGCAACCTCGAGAACCTCACTCAGATGGTAGGGGAGAAGACCCTGGTGGGTCGCACCGGCGGCGCGGTCTCGCTGGCGGTCGGCATGTCTCAGATCTTCTCCGGGATTCCCGGGTTGCGCGGGCTGATGGCCTACTGGTATCACTTCGCCATCATGTTCGAGGCCCTCTTCATCCTCACCGCGGTGGACACCGGGACGCGCGTGGCGCGCTTCATCGTTCACGAATTCACGCAGTTGCGCGGGGGAATGGCGACTGCGGGCCGCGCGAGCAACTCCTCGATCCTCCTCACCGGCGCGGCCGCCAGCGTCTGCTGGGGCTATCTCCTCTACGGCGACGACATCACCACCATGTTCGGCATCGCCAACCAACTCCTCGCCGCCATCGCCCTGGCCATCGGCACCACCTTCATCCTGCGCACTAGCCAACCGAAGTACGCGCTCACCACCGCGCTACCCCTCGTCTTCGTCTTCGTCACCACCATGTACGCGGGCTGGCTCAATGTGACGACCAACTACCTGCCGAAGCAGGCCTACCTCAACGCGGTGCTCACCCTCGCGATGATGGTGATGTGCGTGCTCATCACCCTCCTCGCCGCCGCCACCTCCCTCCGCCTGTTGCGCGGGCGGCCCGAGCCGGTGGCAGTCGCCGTCGGGATGGAGCAAGATCCTTCGCTTCGCTCAGGATGACAGAGGGCGCGAGGTTCCTCCGCTTCTGCGCCGAAACCACTACGCCATACCACCTCGTAGGAGAACGTCATGAAGATTGGCATCATCGGAGCGGAGAACTCTCACTGCGCGGGCGTCGCCAAGACGCTCAACCTAGATAAGCTCGTCCCCGGTTTCGAGGTCAGTCACGTCTGGGGCGAGACCCGCGAGTTCGCGGAGAAGGCCGCGGAGAAGGGCGCCATCCCCAACATCGTGGACGAGCAGACCGACATGATCGGCCAGATCGAGGGGCTGATGATTGATCACCGCGACGGCCAGTACCACCTCGCCGCGGCCCGCCCGTTCGTCGCGGCCGGCATCCCCGTGTTTGTGGACAAGCCGTTCTCCACCGACCTCGACGAAGCCATCGCGTTCGCTCAGTTCGCCAAGGCCAAGGGAGTGCCGGTGACGACGTTCAGCACCATCACGCTGCAGGAGTCCATGCAGGCCTTCTTCGCCGCCGCCAAGCAAGTGGGCGAGATTCGCACCCTCGTGATGGCCGGTCCGTGCGACGTGGACGACAAGTACGGCGGCGTGTTCTTCTACGCCATTCACCAGGTCGAGCCGATCTGCCAGATCCTCGCCTCCCGCCCGGTGCAGGTCACCACGGCACGTCATGGCGTGGACGGCGTCGCCACCGTCACGTTCGAGTCCGGCGCGGCCGCGGTGATGAACTTACACAAGGATTGGTGGGTCCCGTCGTACTTCACGGGCACGGCCTACGGGTCGGAGAACGTGCACCACGCCGCGCTGCCCGGCGACGAGAACCCGCACCTCGCCGGGATCAAGACCTTCACCACCATGTTCGCCACCCGCCAGGAGCCGCGCGCGCCGAAAGACTACCTCACTCCCATCGCGGTCCTCCAGGCCACGCGCGAGTCCTTCGCGACGGGGCTGGCCGTGGACGTGAAGCCGGTGCCGGAGATCTGACTTGACCGCCTCCGATCTGCTTCGGCACTTTCATTCCATCGCCCCGTGGCTCGATCCGGAGACCACGGTGGACCGCATCATCATCGGCGATCCCGAGGTCGAGGTCAGCCGCGTGCTCGTCACCTGGATGAGCACGTTCGAGGCCTGCCGCAGCGCG
>CAZUGW010000055.1:0-838 GCA_964620055.1 uncultured bacterium | reverse complement strand
GTGGAGCGGAACTGCAGGCTCATCGTCACCCACGAACCCACCTTCTGGAGCCATCGGAACGAGGTCGAGACCAGCGGCGCGGTGTCGAACCAGGTGTGGCATGCGGCCTTCGAGAAGAAGCGCGCGTTTCTCGAGGAGCACGGCCTGGTGATTCTGCGCTGCCACGATGTCTGGGATTTCGTCCCCGAGATCGGCATCCCGTTCGCCTGGGCGCGGTTCCTCGGCCTGGGCGACACCCCCGTGGCGATGAACGAGAACCGTTCCCTGCACCGTTACGACCTCGCGCCCGTCACCGTGGACGAGCTCGCGCGCCGCGTTGCCGCCAAGACCGCGGAGCTCGGCGAGCCGGCCGTGCAGGTCGTGGGCGATGGCGCCCGTCTGGTCTCCAGAATCGGCGTCGGCACGGGGTGCTACTGCAACCCCATCAAGTTCCAGCAGCTCGGCTGCGACCTCTCCATCGTGTGCGATGACGGGAACTGGTACTGGGAGAACCTCCAGTGCGCCACGGATAACGATCATCCGCTGATCCGCGTCAACCACGGAACTTCCGAAGAGCCGGGGATGAGAAGCCTGGCAAATCACTTGTCAAATACCTTCCCCGACCTCGCCGTGGAGTTCCTCCCCCACGGCTCCTGCTTCCGACTCGTCGGTAAGTAGGGGCACGACATGTCGTGCCCTCTGAAGCAGCACAAGGCGCACGACATGTCGTGGCCTCTGAAGCAGCACAAGGGGCACGACATGTCGTGCCCTCTGAAGCAGCACAAGGGGCACGACATATTGTGCCCTCTGAAGCAGCACAAGGGGCACGACATGTCGTGCCCTCTGAAGCAGCACAAGG
>CAZUGW010000054.1:12470-12738 GCA_964620055.1 uncultured bacterium | reverse complement strand
TGGAACACGCCGATTGATGTGTGGCTGGCCGAGGGCGGCCCGCCCGGCGCGCACTCCGCGGGACCCAATATCTACCTCTACGCGATCAAGACCCCCCGCGCGCCGGAGGAGTGGCTGCGCGAGCTGGCCCACGAGTACGGGCACGCCTCCCTCCCCGGCCTCGGCGGGTTCACGAGGACCGATGACGCCTGGGCGGACGGCGAGCTGGGTGAGCTGCTGTTCGTGAAGTGGCTGGCGGCGGCGAAGGCGGACTTGCCCGCCGGCCGCG
>CAZUGW010000054.1:3326-12460 GCA_964620055.1 uncultured bacterium | reverse complement strand
AGGCGGGGTGGTTGCCGTGGTCGGTGGTTGCGGCCGAGAGCCTCGCGCGACCGCGGCGAGAGCAACTCATCGCGCGCGCGGCCGGCAGACCCGATCTGCGAAGAGCGCGCGGAGAGGATGTGAAGGCGCGGGAATACGTGCTGGGACTGGCCCTGCGTGTCGAATCGGAGCGCGGCCCACGCGGCCTGGCGGAGGTGTTGACGCGTTGTGCGCGCGGCACCGGTCCGCAGTTCCTCGCGGCCCTGGAGAAACGGTAGGGGCACGACACGTCGTGCCCATGTGCTCTGCGTCCTGGGGAGATCGTAGGGGCACGACACGTCGTGCCCATGTGCTCTGCGTCCTTGGGGGATCGTAGGGGCACGACACGTCGTGCCCATGTGCTTCTGCGTCCTGGGGAAATCGTAGGGGCACGACACGTCGTGCCCATGTGCTCTGCGTCCTTGGGAGATCGTAGAGGCACGACACGTCGTGCCTCTGCTGAGAGGAACCGTAAGGGCACGACATGTCGTGCCCCTACCTTATGTTGAAGCGCCGTTCTACACCGCGACCGCCTGCCCCGTCTCCGCGGACTTGGTCGCGGCGAGGCAGAGGGCGACGGCGGACTTGGCGTCCTCGGCGGGGACGCGAGTCGGGTTCTCGCCCTTGTCCACGCAATCCACGAAGTACTTGACCTCGACGAAATAGCCGCCGAGCGCGGAGATGTTCCCCGCGCTGCCCGCGCCGGCCACGGTCGGGACCTCGATCGCCGGCACCTCGGGGTGCTCGATCCCGCCGCCGGCCGGAGCCACCAGCAGGCTCGGCGAGAGGCGGGTGTTGAGTTCGATGGTGCCGCCCTCGCAATCCACCTTCAGACCCATGGTGAACGGGAAGCCGGGCGCGAGGTCGAGCGAGCCCTCGGCGAAACTCACCTGCCCGCCGGGATGGCCGGTGAGGGTGGTGAGCACGTTGTCCAGCCCGCCGCGCTTGGTCTTCACGCCGGCCGCGCTCACCTTCGTCGGCTTGCCCAGCATCCACTGCAGCGTGTCGAGGTCGTGGATATGTAGGTCGAGCACCGCGCCGCCGCTCAGCTTCGGATCGAACAGCCACTCCTGCCACGACCAGGTCGGCGGCGGAGACATGCGGGTGGCGCTGGCCCACTTGACCTTGCCGAGCCGCCCGGAGTCCAGGATCTCCTTGATCACCACGTACTCCGGCCAGAACCGCAGCACCTGACCGATCATCAACTTCACGTCGGCCTTCTGCGTGGCCGCGATCATGGCGTCACAGTCCGCGACGGTCATGGCCATCGGCTTCTCGCACAGCACGTCCTTGCCCGCCGCGGCGACCTTCTCCACCGCCTCGCGATGCAGATAGGTAGGCATGCAAATGTCCACCATATCCACGTCCGCGGAGGCGAGCATCTCGTCAATGCTCGCGAACGGCTTGGCGCCATAGGTCTCGGCAAACTTCTCGCGACGATCCTGCTCGACATCGGCGACGGCGACCAACTCGGCGTTCGGGAGGGCGGCGTGACACTGCGCGTGCGTACCCCCCATAAAGCCCAGACCGGCAAGTCCGACACGGACCATGATTCGACCCCTTTCAAGATAATGACGGGCAACCTCTCGCCCCGGCAACGGGATTCTATGCGGTCGGTGGGTGGATGTCAAGGGAAGAGGGGTTGACATGAACCTAGCTCTCTGCTAGCATTTAGCTCGCACTAACTTTTGTCTTAGGAGAGATGAACTTGGGCACCGCACTGAGTCGTTCGTCTTCCCCCGTCGCGCGTCGTACCATCGGCACGCTGCTTGTCTGTGTCCTGTGGATGTCTTGCCTGCTCGCACTCTCGTCCCGCCCCGCGCACGCGCACAAGCGCAACTTCGCCTGGTCCTATGAGTGGTTCACGCCGGTCGTCGGAGAGAAAGAGACAGAAGTATGGCTGACCAGCAAAGATGGCGGCTCCACCTGGCAGAAGCAACTGGAGTATGAATTCGCCCCCTCCGAGCGCCACGCCGTGGGCCTCTACCTCATCTCAGAGAATGAGGGTGACGGCCCGCTCGGGTACAAGGGGTGGAAGGTAGAGAACAGGTATCGCTTCGGCGAGCTCGAGGACGACCGGTGGCTGCACGCGGCCTATCTCGAGGTGAAGAAGGAGACGGGAGAGCCGTACGAGTTGGAGGGAAAGTGGTTGCTCTCGCGCTACAACGCGCGCGGCGACGCCCTGGCGGTGAACCTGATCGCGGAGAAGGAACTGACCTCCGGCGCGGATGTGGAGTGGGGCTATTCCGCGGGCTGGAACCGGCAGGTCGGGAAGCGGATGAGGCTAGGTGCGGAGGCCTTCGGCGAGTTCGCGAACGATGCCCACTGGCTCGGCCCGAACCTGGCGTATGACTATGACCCCCACCTGCGGCTCGTGATGGCCGCGGGCGCGCCACTGACCGACGAGGCCGACGCGTGGGCCTTTCGGGCCATCGCGGAGTACGAGTGGTAGGGGCACGACATGTCGTGCCCTGTCTTCTCGACCTACTGTGGAGCCAAGAGTTGGCGGCGGCTATCCTGCGTGGGCACGACACGTCGTGCCCTGTCGTACCAACCTACCGGGGACGCAGAGCGGGGTCACCGTCCCCCGCCTTTCGCCTCCTCGCCTCTTCGATCCGTTAGACAATCCCCCTTCGTGTGGAAACATCACCTAGCACACTCACTCGGAGGGCCTCATGGACATCACCTCGTGGGTTGCCATTGGGATAGTCGCGTTGGTCATCTTCTGGATCATCGCGACGTACAACCGCATGATCGTCTTCCGGAACCGCATAGACAACGCCTGGTCGCAGGTGGGCGTGCAACTGCGGCGCCGGTATGACCTGATCCCGAATCTGGTCGAGACGGTGAAGGGCTATGCCGCCCACGAGCGGGAGACCTTCGAGGAGGTGACCAAGGCGCGGCAGGCCGGGATAGATGCTACCAGCATCGGGGACCAGGTGCAGGCCGAGAACCTGATCACCCAGGCCTTGCGGCGGCTGTTCGCGGTGGCCGAGGCCTACCCGCAGTTGCGCGCCACAGAGAACTTCCAGCAGCTTCAGGAGGAGCTGTCCGGCACGGAGAGCAAGATCGCTTACTCGCGGCAGTTCTACAACGATACCGTGCTGCTGAACATGAACCTGATCCAGTCCTTCCCGGCGCGCCTCGTAGCCGGGATGGGGGGTTTCCGACCGCGGGATTACTTCGAGATCGAGGACGCCGCGCGCGGGCCGGTGAAGGTGGATTTCAGCGGGCCGACACCTCCACCGCCCGCGGCCTAGTAGGTGGACGATGGGACAGCGGATTGGCGTCTACGAGCAGATCGCCGGCAATCGGCGATTGTCATACCTGCTGATCTTTCTCTTCATCGTGATGATCGCTGGGATCGGCTACGCCTTCGGGATGGAGACCGAACTCGGCGGATACGCCGTCTTCCCCGCGCTGATCCTCGCGCTGGTCATGGCCTGGGGCAGCTACTATTCCCGCCACCGGACCCTCCCCCCCAAAAGTCAGGCGCGCCCCGTCACCCACGATGAGGAGCCGCGCCTGTGGAACGCGGTCAAGGGCCTGAGCCTCGCCGCCGGCCTCCCCATGCCCAAGGTCTACGTGATTGAGGACAGCGCGCCCAACGCCTTCGCTACCGGCCGCGACCCGCAGCACGCCGCGCTGGCGGTGACGCGCGGACTGCTGGACAAGATGAACAAGCTGGAGTTGGAGGGGGTCATCGGGCACGAGATGGCCCACGTCCAGAACTACGATATCCGCTTCATGACCCTGGTGACAGTGCTCGTGGGGACGGTGGTGCTGCTGTCGGACTGGATGACACGCAGCCTGTGGTACGGCCGGGGCCGACGGAGCAGCCGCAGCAGCGGCGGGGGTGTGCTGATGCTCATCGGCCTGGTCCTCGTCCTCCTCTCCCCCCTCATTGCGCAGTTCATGCAACTCGCCCTCTCCCGCCGGCGCGAATTCCTCGCCGACGCCTCCGGCGCCATGCTCACCCGCTACCCCGAGGGCCTCGCGAGCGCGTTGGAGAAGATCGCCGCTGACACTGAACCCCTGGAAGTAGCGAACAAGGCCACCGCGCACCTTTACATTTACAACCCACTGCGCGACTACGGCGGCAGACTCAACGCCCTCTTCAGCACCCACCCGCCGGTGGAGGAGCGGGTGAAGCGGTTGCGGGAGATGTGACGCGCGACGGGCGCGGCCGGCGGGGCCGCAGTGTGCCCGCTATCGCCGCGCTCGATCCACCAGCTCAATGGCGATGTCCAAAGCTGAAGAAGCAGATGCTAATCGCTCGTCAAGGTGGCCTCTGTCTTGCTCCGACATCTCCCCGTAGGCCCTCGCGATGCGCTCAGGGGCGGCTTCACGGATGATCTCCTCAGCGGTGCGCAGGAGGATGCTCACCCACATCAGTGTCGCCGAAGCACCAACCTTGTCCAGCTCCGAGGCGCGCTTCTCGGAGAGCATACCAACGATCTCCTCTGCCTCGCGCGCCGCGGCCTTGAGTTGTGCAGAGATCTCAGAGCGGAGGGGCTCTGGAAGTGGACTGACGCGCGCGCCCCCTGGTGTCTTGCCCGCGTCCACGACCTGACCAACCTCTTCCAGATGCTGCAGGAAGGCTTGACACGTGGACAGGATATGAGTACGGTGGCGCGCTAACACAGGTGCCTCACTTCGCCACCAACACGCTGCACGGCGACAGCCGCGTTAGGGTCTGCGACGTGCTCCCCCAGATGCGCTCGAAGATGCGGGAGTGGCCCATGAATCCGATCACCAGCAGGTCGAAGTTGCCGTCGCGGCAGAAGTTGATGATGGTCTCGACCTCATGGCCGGGCAGCACGTGGGTGATAAGCTGCACCCCCTGCGCGGCCGCCATCTCCTTCGCCTGCTCGGTCAACTGCGAGTAATAACTGTCGGCCTGCTCCTTGACGAATTCCACCTCGCCGATGGTCGCGGCGTAGGCCGGCAGGTCCTCCTGCACGGAGATGGAGTGCACCTCCGCGGCGTAGCGCGGGGCCATGTCAATGGCCAGCTCCAGGGCGAGCTTTCCGCCGGGGGAGCCGTCGTGTGCGACCAGGATCTTACGGAACATTCGCCTTCGCCTCCTTGCCCGAGGCGGCGGTCTCGGCCTGCCGGAGCTTCCGCGCCAGTTCCGGCAGGAAGCACGCCTGGGCGATAAGCGTCGGGATCACGGCGCTCGCGATCACCGCGGTCACCAGGATAGTGTACTGACTTTGCGTGATGATGTTGCGCGTCAGCCCGAACAACGCGGAGATGGTGCCGAAGGTCAAGCCCGTGGACATCAGCAAGGTGGTGTAGTTCCCCTCCCGTGGGGTGAAACGGAAGGCCCTGGTGAGCGGAAGCACGCCGGCGAACTTCGCCGCCACCTTCACCGCGAACATGGCCGCGATAATCCCCGCGCCGGCGTAGACCGCGGGCAGGGAGACGAGCAGGCCCGCCTTCAGGAAGTAGAACGGCGTGAGGAACCCGAACACCACCGTCCGCATCCGGCGCACCATCTCCCGGCGCTCGGCGAACAGCCCCGCCATCACCAATCCCAGCAGGTAGGCCGGCAGCACCGCCTCGCTGTTCGCCAGGCTCGCCAGGCCGCCCAGCCCGAACAGGAGCAGGAAGACGAGCTTGATCTCCAACTCGCTCACCTTCCCACCGTAGCGCGCGAAGAACCACCTGGCGAAGCGCGGCGCGACCAGCAGGACCATCGCGCTCACGCCGACGAACAGGGCCAGCCACGCGTTGTAGTTGGCGAAGATCACGCCCAGGGCCAGCACCGTCCCCAGGTCGGTCACGAAGCAGGCGGCGAGGATGAGCTTGCCGAGGTCGGTCTGGTTCAGCCCGGTCTCGACCATCACGGCATACACCACCGCGACGGACGTGGTGGACAGCGCGACGCCGGCGATCCACGCCGCGCGCGGGTCCCACTGCGCCACGAAGCGTGCGTAGGCCCAGGCCGCGAGGAAGGGGAGGAGGAAGCTGGACAGCCCGATCGTCAGACTCGGCTTGAGGTGCTTGCGGAGCGAATCGGGGTCAATCTCCGCGCCGGCCATGAAGGTCAGCAGGATCGCCCCGAAGCCCGCGAGGAAGTTCGTCCATTCCGTGGTGTGGAGGTGGAGGAAGTTGCCCCCGATCACCCCCATGGCGATCTCGAGGAGCGAGACGGAGATGGCGGTCCGGACGGAGATGAGGCCGGCGGCGAGCGCCAGCCCAATCCAGAGTGTCGCGACGAGCCACTGGTTCACTGCCCTTCACCTCTTCCGAATGTGCTCCGGTCCGTGGCCGCATGTACCGCGAACCTGTGGTAGGAGTCATCAGCTACCGAGCAGTTCGGACGAGGTGACTCGTCGCCGGCGGCACTCCATCGCCGAGCGTTACTGTAGAGGATAGCCGGGCCGTTCGTCAATGCCCTCGGGATTAGCGCAAAAAAACCTTGACATTCGCGGAGCTTTCGCGTAAGATTCCGCTCCTTGTCTCCCAAGCCCCTGTTCCGTTTGCCGGGGAATCTGTGCCCATCCGTGTTCATCTGTGGCTCTCCATCGCGCAGTCCCGAGGGTATCGCTATGCCTCATATCATCGCCGACAACCTCGTCAAGACCTTTCAGATCGCAGAGCGCGACCCGGGTGTCTGGGGCGCGGTGCGCGGCTTGGCGCAGCGACGCTACCGGACCGTGCGCGCGCTGGACGGCGTTTCGTTCACCATCGAACCGGGCGAATTGATCGGCTACATCGGGCCCAACGGCGCGGGGAAGTCCACCACGGTGAAAGTGCTCGCGGGCATTCTCGTCCCCGATTCCGGCCGGTGTGAGGTGCTGGGCCGTGTTCCCTGGAAGGAGCGCATTGCCAACGTCCGCGACATCGGCGTCGTCTTCGGTCAGCGCACCCAGTTGTGGTGGGACCTGCCCGTGATCGAGTCCTTCGATCTGCTCCGCGCCATCTACCGCGTCCCAGACGCCGATTATGTGCGGTCGCGCGACGAACTGATCTCTCTGCTCGACCTCGCGCCCCTGCTCGACACCCCGGTGCGCCAACTCAGCCTGGGCCAGCGCATGAGGTGCGACCTCGCCGCCTCGCTGCTCCACTCCCCCTCGCTGCTCTACCTCGACGAACCCACCATCGGCCTGGACGCGGTGTCCAAGCTCGCGGTGCGCGATTTCATCCGCCGCCTGAACCGGGACCGCGGCGTGACGGTGATCCTCACCACGCACGACATGGACGACATCGAGGCCCTCTGCGATCGCATTCTCCTCATCGGCCAGGGGAAGGTCCTGTCCGACGGCAGCCTGGAGGACTTGCGGGCGCGCGTCACCACAGAGCGACGCCTGATCGTGGACCTGCTGGAGGAGGACGGCGAGATCCGCGATCCCGACGCGACGGTGGTGAGCCGCGAGGGCGCGCGGGTAACCCTTCGCTTTGACCCCGAGCGCATCTCCGCGCCGGCCCTCCTCAGCCGCATCACCGCGACCCACGCCATCCGCGATCTGTTCGTGGAGAACCCGCCGATCGAGGAGATCGTGGCCCGCCTATACGCACAGGAGCCACACGCATGACCGCCTACTGGGCGGTAGTGAGCGCGCGCTTCCGCATGTTCCTGCAATACCGCGCGGCGGCGGTGGCGGGCATCGGCACGCAGCTCTTCTTCGGCCTGGTGATGGTGATGGTGTACGGCGCGTTCTACCGCTCGACCACCGCGCCACAGCCGATGACGTACCCGGAGGTGGTCACGTACATCTGGCTCGGCCAGGCGCTGCTCGGCCTCTTGCCCTGGAGCCTCGATCTCGAGGTGCTGGCCACGATCCGGTCCGGTAACGTGGCCTACGAGCTCTTGCGCCCGGTTGATCTCTACTCGTTTTGGTATGTCCGCCTCCTGGGCGCGCGTCTCGCGAGCACGCTGTTGCGTGCGGTCCCGCAGTTCCTCCTCGCCGGCCTATTCCTCGGCCTCCGGCCTCCGGCCTCGGCCGCCTCGGCCGGGGCCTGGGCACTGTCCATGGTGGGCGCGGTGCTCTTGGGATGCGCGATCTCTGCGCTCGGCGGAATCTCCATGCTGTGGACCATCTCCGGTCAAGGAGTGGCCGAGCTCATTCCGACGCTCGTGGTGGTGTTCTCCGGCATGGTCGTCCCGCTGCCGTTCTTTCCCCCTTGGGCGCAGCGCCTCCTCGACTTCCTCCCCTTCCGCGGCCTGGTGGATGTCCCATTCCGCCTCTACCTGGGCCACCTCCCGCCGTCACACGCACTGCCCCTCGTCGCCCAGCAGTTGCTCTGGACGGCCGCGCTCGTTGCCCTCGGAAGATGGCTCCTCGCCCGCGGCACGCGGCGCCTCGTGGTACAGGGGGGATAGTCATGCGCGATTCACTCCGTCTCTACTTCCGCTATCTCGGCATCTCGGTGCGTAGCCAGATGCAGTATCGGGCGTCCTTCCTCATGAGCGTCGTCGGCCACGGCCTGGTCACCGGCATCGAGTTCCTCGGGGTGCTGATCCTGTTCCAGCGCTTCGGCTCCCTCCGCGGCTGGACGCTCGCGGAGGTCGCGCTGTTCTACGGAATGGTGCACATCGCGTTCGCCCTCGCCGATGCGTTCGCCCGGGGCTTCGACCTCTTCTCCCGCACCCTCAAGGCCGGCGACTTCGACCGTCTGCTGCTCCGTCCCCGCAGCCTCACCCTCCAACTCGCGGGTCAGGAACTGGTGATGCGGCGGATCGGCCGCTTTGCCCAGGCGCTGGCCGTCCTGCTCTGGGCCGCCGCCGCGCTCCACGTCGCCTGGACTCCGGCCCGCGTGGCGCTGCTCATCTCTGCGGTCCTCGGCGGCGCGTGCCTCTTCATTGGCCTCTTCGTGGTTCAGGCCACCCTCTCGTTCTGGACCATCGAGACCCTGGAGATCGTGAACGCCTTCACCTACGGCGGCGTCTTCGCCGCCCAGTACCCCCTCTCTGTCTACCGCCTCTGGTTCCGCCGCTTCTTCACCGCCGTCGTCCCCCTCGCGGCCGTCAGCTACTTCCCCGCGCTCGTGATCCTCGGCCGCTCCCACCAGTCCTCCCTCCCGGTCCCCCTCCAATGGCTCTCGCCGCTTGCGGGCCTCATCTTCCTCCTCGTCTCGCTCCGGCTCTTCCACTTCGGCGTGCGGCC
>CAZUGW010000054.1:1295-3316 GCA_964620055.1 uncultured bacterium | reverse complement strand
CAGTCAACGGGGAGTTAGCGCCGCCGTCTCGAAACCCGACACACGTGCCAACCTTGCGTAGGTAAACCCATCATCCTCGCCGAAACCACTGTCAGTGACAATCACATGACGAGGAGGTGCTGTGATGGCGAAGATCCTGGTGGTGTACCACTCTCTCGGGGGTCAGACGAAGCAGATGGCGGAGGCGGTGGCGGCGGGGGCGCGCCGCGTCGCCGGCACGGACGTGGTGGTGAAGACCGGCCTGGAGGCGACGATTGACGACCTCCTGGCCTGCGACGGGATCGCGCTCGGTTCGCCGGACTACTTCAGCTATATTGCGGGCGGGCTGAAGGACTTCCTAGATCGCACCTACTATCCCAGCCAGGGGAAGGTCGCGGGCAAGCCCGCGGTGACGTTCGCCAGCGCGGGCGGGCCGCCCACCGTGGTGCTCGGCCTCCTCGACCAGGCCGTGAAGTGGTTCAAGCTCGAGAAGGTAGCGGAGTCGGTGGGCGTGTCGGGCAAGGTGTCGCCCGCCACCCTCGCGGAGTGTGAGGAATTGGGGCGCAAACTCGCGGAGGCGGTGGAGCGCCTCTCGCCGGGGGCGTAGGAAGGCACGAGACAGAACTCGATGGCTGATCGAATCGTCTCTCCGTTTCGCGGGATTCACTACGATACCGCGAAAACGCATGATATTTCCCTGCTGATCGCGCCGCCGTACGACGTCATCTCGCCGGAGATGCAGGGCGAGCTGTACGCGCGCGAGGCGCGCAACTTCGTGCGCCTGGAACTGCCGCGCGCGGACGAGGCCGACACGGAGACCGACAACCGTTACACCCGCGCCGCGGACATGCTGCGGTCGTGGCTCGCGGAGGGCGTGCTCGTGCGCGAGGAGGCGCCCGCGCTTTATGTCGTGGAGACGGAGTTCGCGCTGGCCGGCCGCACCTGGCGACGACGCGGGGTGTTCGCGCTGGTGCGCATCCCGGAGGAGGGCGAGGACTATGTGCTCGCGCACGAGGCCACCTTCTCCGGCCCGAAGGCGGATCGCTTTCAACTGATGACCGCGACACAGGCGATGATCAGCCCGGTGCTGGCGATGTGCGAGGACGCGGAGGCGGAGGTGCTGGACGCGCTCCAGACCGGCGATTGGCCGCCTGACGCCGAGGGCGTGGATCACACCGGCGTGCGACATCGGCTCTGGATCGCGCGGGACGAGTCACTCATTAACGCGGTCTGCTCCGCGGTCGGCCCCGGCCCGATCTACATCCTCGACGGGCACCATCGCTTCGAGACCGCGCGGGCCTACCGCGACGCGATGCGCCGCGCTTGCCCGACCGCTCCCGGGACCGCGGGGTTCAACTTCGCGCTGGTGCTCTTGGTGAGCGCGCGGGACGAGGGGATGCGAATCCTCCCTTCACACCGCCTCGTCTCCGGCCTGGGGCGGGAGGGAGTGGAATGGATCACCGCGCGCATGAACGAGTACTTCCACGTGCACCCGCGCCCACGGCCGGACTGGGACCGCGTGGGTGATCTGCTGCAAGAGGAGAGCGCGTGGGGCCGGCACGTCTTCGCCTCCTACTGCGCGGACGGCAGCTTCACCATCCTGGCGGCGAAGGAGGAACTGCTGCCGGTCAGCGATTCGCCCGTGGACCAACTCGACGTCACCGTGTTGCATCGCGAGCTGCTCGACCTGGCGGCCGACCTCGGAGATGTCAAGATCACATACGCGGCCGACCCGAGAGCGGCGGCCGAGGCCGTCTCGCGCGGCGAGTGTGACTTCGCCTTCTTCCTGCGGCCCACCACGGTGGGGCAGGTGATCGCGGTGGCGCGGGCAGGAGAGTTGATGCCCCACAAGTCCACCTACTTCTACCCCAAGGCCCCCGCCGGCCTGGTGATCAGCGACGCCTCGCCCGAGCCGATCTGAGCGATGGACACACTCACCCCGATGCTCTCCCAATACCGGGCGATCAAGCGGGAGCACGAGGACGTGATCCTGCTCTTCCGCCTCGGCGACTTCTATGAGATGTTCGACGAGGATGCGAAGG
>CAZUGW010000054.1:0-1285 GCA_964620055.1 uncultured bacterium | reverse complement strand
CGCGTCGCGCGTGCTGGAGCTGGTCCTCACCTCCCGCGAGGCCGGCCAGGGCCGGCGCATGCCGATGTGCGGGATACCATATCATGCGGTTGATCGTTATGTGGCACGCCTCTTGGCCGCGGGGCATAAGGCCGCCATTTGCGAGCAAGTCGAGGACCCGAGGCAGGCGAAAGGGCTGGTGCGCCGCGAGGTCATCCGCATCCTCACCCCCGGCACGGTAGTGGAGGATCATCTCCTGGAGGCGCGGGCCAGCAACTACCTCGTGAGCGTGGTGTCGCGCGACGGGCGGTGGGGTATTGCAGCCGCGGAGTGCTCCACCGGTGAGTTGACGGTGACGGAGGTCGCGAGCGCGGAGGAATTGCGGGAGGAGCTAGCGCGCCTCGCACCGGCGGAATTGCTCGTGCGCGAGGAGAATCGGAGCGCCGACCTCGAGGGGATCGTCACCGACCGCGGCGGCGCGGTATCCGCCTGCAGCGCGGACGCCTTCGGGAGCTACTCGCCCGCGGAATTCCTGAGGCGGCACTTCGGAGTGGCGTCGCTGGCCGGATACGGATGCGAGGAACTGCCGGCCGCGGTGGAGGCCGCCGCCGCGATCATCGCCTATCTGCAGCGCACGCACAAGTCCGGGCTGGAGCAGATCACGGGGCTGCGCACGTATTCGCGGGGGCAGTTCATGCTGGTGGACGCGGCGAGTCGGCGCAATCTGGAGCTGCTCGCCTCCCTCCGCGATGGCGGGCGGCAGAACTCTCTGCTCTGGGTGCTCGACCAGACGCTCACTCCCATGGGGGCGCGGCTGCTGCGCGGTTGGGTGACCGCGCCGCTACTGGAGGTGGCGCGCGTCGAGGCGCGACTGGACGCGGTGCAGGCCCTGCACGAGGAGGCGACGCTGCGCGCGCGGCTGCGGGACGAGTTGAAAGAGATTCGCGATCTCGAGCGCCTGGTGAGCCGCGCCGCGGCCGGGGCCGCGACGGGGCGGGACCTCGCGGGGCTGCGCGATTCGTTGAGAAGATTGCCTGCTTTTTCCGCCGCGCTGGGCGAGTCCGGGAAGCCCGCGCTGACCGCGCTGGTCGGGGGCTTCGATCCGCTCGCCGACCTGTGCGAACTGCTGTGTCGCGCGCTGGAGGACTCTCCCCCGCCGACGCTGCGGGAGAGCGGGATCATTCGCGACGGCTACTCGGCCGACCTGGACGAACTGCGCCAGGCGCGCGCCCACGGCAAGGGGTGGATCGCGGGGTTGCAGGAGCGCGAGCGCGAGCGCACCGGGGTGAAGTCTCTGCGCGTCGGC
>CAZUGW010000053.1:0-12835 GCA_964620055.1 uncultured bacterium | reverse complement strand
ATGCCCTCGTTGCGGAACGCCCGCCCGATCTCGTACACCCGCTCCATCCCGCCGACGACGAGCCGCTTCAGATACAGCTCCGTGGCGATACGCAGGTACAGGTTCAGGTCGAGCGCGTTGTGGTGGGTGATGAACGGCCGGGCCAGCGCGCCTCCGGCCACGGCCTGCATGGTAGGCGTTTCCACCTCCAGGAAGCTGCGCGCGTCCAGGAACCGGCGCATGGAGCTGATGACCCGACTGCGGGCCTCGAAGATGCGCCGCGTCTCCTCCGTGACGATGAGATCGAGATAGCGCTGACGGTAGCGGACCTCGACGTCGCGCAGCCCGTGCCACTTCTCCGGGAGCGGACGGAGGGCCTTGGCCAACAGGGAGAAGCTGGTCACCTCCACGGTGACCTCGCCGGTGCGAGTGCGCAGCGCGCGCCCCTCCGCCCCCACGATATCGCCGAGGTCCAGGTCCCCTGCCTCCTGGTAGCGTTCCTCGCCGAGTTCGTTCAGACGGAAGAGCAGTTGCACCCGACCGGAGACGTCCTGCAGGTCGGCGAAGGCGGCTTTGCCATGCCGCCGCAGGGCGCGAATCCGCCCCGCAACGCGCACCGTCTGCCCCTCCAGGGAGTCGAACTGCGCGTGGACCTCCGCGGCCAGGTGGGTGCGATCGTAGCGTGTGGTGTGGAAGGGATCGCGGCCCGCCTCTCGCAGGCCGGCCAGCTTCTGCCGGCGCGACGCGACCTGGTCGGTCTCCGGCGGCCCTTGTTCGCGCTCGGGGAGCTCCTCGGGCAACGGGGCTACTCGCCCACGGACAGCACGGTATAGCTGCACGGCCCGCGCGGGGTGGTGACGTTGACGGTCTCCCCGGCGGTATGACCCATCAGGGACTCGCCCAGGGGGGACTGGTTGGAGATGCGGAACTCGGCCGGATCGGCCTCCAGCGCGCCCACGATGAAGTACTCGGCCTCGTCGCCGGTGCCGATGTCGCGCAACCGGACCCGCGAGCCGACGGAGACGCGGCCGTCGTGATTCGGCCCCGTGGCGATCACCGCCGTCTGCAGGATGTATTGGAGCGTTTCGACGCGGCCCTCTATCAGCGCCTGCTCGGCCTTGGCCACGTCGTACTCGGAGTTCTCGGTGATGTCCCCGAAGGCCTTGGCCTGACGAATCCGCTCCGCCACCTCCGGGCGAGCCACTGCTCTCAGGTGCTCCATTTCGTCCTGCAGCTTCCGCAGGCCTTCCGCCGTTAGGATGATCTCCTGTTTCCCCATTCCTTCTACTCCATGCGTTCTCTCGCCCCACGAGAGACCCCTAGCCGTCGCGGCAGGGGCACTGCTCAGCACGGTATGACGGCCCACCGGAGGTCACGCACTCACGGCGATGGCAAGTGGTGGAGACGCCCAAGTAACGCATAAGCACTGACCTCTCTCGGGCCTGAGGAGATCAGTGCCTTTGCCTCTTGAAAGGCTCGTCCCACACCGAAAAAGATAGCACAGAGACGAGCTTGCGTCAATCCGCAGAACGCCCGAATGACCCTCACCTTCGGCTCGCCGTCACCACCTTCTCGAACGCCCGGAAGATATCCGCGACATCCTCCTCCCCGCCCAGCAACACAGTGTGGAACAGCCACACCACCTCCCGGCACAGTTTCTCCGTGACCGGGCAGGAGACCTGGGTGTAGTCCACCTTGCCGGCGTAATGCCCGCAGTTCACCGGGCAGCCGTGCTGGTGGAAGTGACCTTCCTGAAACACCGGGTTCTCGTAGAGCGGCCGCCCATACCCCGCCATCGCCGGGATGCCCTCCGCCGCTAAGGCCTCGATGAACGCGTCGCGCGTCATTCCGCCCAGTTGATCGGGGTAGATGCGCACTGGGTAGAGATGATAGGCGCGCCGGTCGCCCTCCCCCGGCGCCGAGTCGAGGGGCCTGATCCCGGGAAGCTGCGCGAGCTGCTGCGTCAGCGCTCTCCCGTTTCGGAAGCGCCGTTCCGTCTCCGCCTCCAGGTGCTGCAAGCGCGACCGCAGCAGCGCGCTCTGCATCTCCGTCAGGCGAAAGTTGTAGCCGATCAGATGGTGCTCGTAGAACGGCCGGCCCGCCGCGCGGCCGCAGTCCCGCAGCCCGGCCACCATCGCCGCCACGTCTGCGTCGTTCGTGGTGATGAACCCACCCTCGCCGGAGCACAGGTTCTTGCTCGCCTGGAAGCTGAACGCCCCTGCCTCACCGATGGAGCCGACCTTGCGCCCGCGCCAGGTCGCGCCATGGGCCTGGGCCGCGTCCTCCAGGATCAGCAGACCGTGACTCGCGGCCAGTTCCTGGAGTCGCGCCATGTCCGCGGGCAGCCCCGCGAGGTGCACCGGGATTATCGCCTTCGTCCGCGGGGTGATCGCCGCCGCGACAGAATCCGGGTCGAGGTTCATGGTCTCCGGTGCGACATCGGCGAAGACAGGGATGGCGTTGCTCAGCAGTACCGAGGAGGCCGTCGCCTGGAACGTATAGGCCGGCACGATCACCTCATCCCCCGGCCCGATCCCCAGCGCCAGCAGCGCGACGTGCAGGGCCGTCGTCCCGCTGTTCACGGTCACGCCGTAGGCCGCGCCCTGATAGGCCGCGAATTCCCGCTCGAAACTCGCCGTGTTCTCCCCCGCGTACTGCCACCACTTCCCCGAGGCCACCACGTCGGCCACCGCGCGCACGTCCTCCTCGCGCCGGTCCGGCCAGTCCGGCCAGGGCCTGGTGCGAACCGGCGCGCCGCCCTCGATCGCCAGCGCGCTCATCACGGCTTCTCCTTCATCTCGCGCAGCAAGCGCACGGCCGCGGCCGCCACCTCCTCGCCCGCATGGGGTGCGAAGGGCAGTGTCCCGTACCAGCGGAACGAGTCCGCCCCCTCGTAGCCCCCCTCGGCCAAGGCCTCCGCGGTGGGGACGTAGCACTGGCACCCGTCGGTGTAGCCCAAGGCCCACGTCTGTGGAAACGGTGACTCGGCCGCGATTCGCCGCCCGAACTCCAGGAACACCTCGCCGGAGAGCCCCACGAGCGCCAGGTCACCGAGCGCCAGCGCGTGCACGTTGAACGGCAACGTCAGGCCGGTTTGCCCGCGCTCGGCCAGCTCCAGCGTCCGTTGCGCCTTCGGGACCAGGCTCTCCAGGGCGCGTATCCAGTAGGGAGTCGCCCCCGTCCGCCGCGCCTCCTCCACATCTCTTTCCGCTTGCGCCAGTTCCGCTCGCGCCGTCTCCACGTCCGGCGGGTCCTGCAGCGGCAGGGCGAGCTGCTCCCGCGCCGCCCGCAGTGGCGCCCCGGTCAGCGGCCGCGCCTCCACCACCGCGCGCACCACCGCGTGAAAGGCCAGGGCCCCCAGCCGGTCCACCTCCTCGAAGGTGGATTCGCGGCAATCCGGGTTAGTCTGCCCGGCGCAACCCTGAAGGAAGAGGGGAACCGCGTCGAAGCGCTCTCGCAGCCGCGCGCAGGCCGCCCCCATCCACTCCGCCGTGATCAGCAAGTTGTCGCCCTTCAGCGTCGTCCCATGGCACGCGTGGTGGAACACCACCGCCATCGGCCGCTCCCCCTCGCCCTCCACCACCAGGGCCCGCACTTCCTCGTCCACGATCCCGCCCGGGTTTCGGCCGAGGATGATGCTCCCGTCCGCGATGCGTTCGCGGCGATTGATCCCGACCCGCGCCGGCGCCGTCCCGTAGCGCAGCCGCGCCGGGGCCAGCCGCTCCGCCGCCTCGGCTGCCGCGCCGGCCACGAGAGACGGAAGCTGGGCCACGTAGGCCGCGTCAACGGCCCCCGACCGCATCGTGCCCGCGGTCATCGGTCCGGCGTGGGTGTGGCTGAAGGTGACGAGGACAGTGTCGGGGGAAAGGGAGGCGGCCTGCGCCACGGCCTCGCGGAGTTCGGCATCGAACGCAAAGTCGGTGCTCAACAGGTCGAGCGCGATCAGCGCGACGCGAGTGACCCCGTCATCGAGCACCAGCGCATGGCCCCACAGGTCGTCGTGTACCCCCACCGACGGCCCCGGCCGACCCCCGTACCCGCACAGGTCCACCCCCACCGGGGGAGTGATCTTCACTTCCGCCGCGCCCGCTCTGAGTTCCATGTCGCCCGAATTCCCCGCCGGGCCGAAACTCCCTCTCACCCCAAACACAAGAGGCAGGCCTGCGGCCTGCCCCTGGCGCTCTACCACTTCATCCCAGCTTACTGGGCCAACCACTCCTCCAGCTTCACTTGGAGCGACTGGATGGAGAACGTGGTCTTGGGCACGTAGGCGATGGCCCCCGCATCCAGGCAGGCCTGGGCAATCGCTCGGCTTGCCTGCCCGCTCACGATCACCACGTTCGTGCGCAACTCCTTGCACAACTGGCTGCACACCAGCACGCCGGAGGTGCTCGATCCTGGCAGCACGATGTCGAGCAGTACCAGGTCGGGGAGGGTTTCGTGCGCGATCTTCAGGGCGTCATCCCCGTTCTCGGCCTCCAGGATCCGGCACGGAATCGAGATCCCGTCCACCGCGGCCCGCATCAACATCCGCATCGGCGCGTGATCGTCCACGATCAGCACTGTGCGCTGCCGCTTCACCTCACTCATCACTTCCTTCTCTGCCGTCAAGACCTCAGTCATCATTCCCTCCACCGGGGGCGCAACCTGTACCTGACAAAGCGCTGGCTTTTCACTCTGGCTCATCCGCCGCCTGGGCACCCCAGGCTCGCGGCACTGCGTCTCGAGCTTGGACACGACGCTATGTCTCTATTCCATACTGCCGCCCGCTCCTCCACACTCCCCAGGACCTTCTTGTCCCGCCGCAGAACCCCTTCGTATGCGCAACCCGAGGATCACTACCGTGACCAGCAAGTTGGAGTCACCTACGCCTGGCAGGATCGCGAAGGGGAGCACGAGGACACGCGCGTCGTGAGCGTGTCGCCGTACACCTATACGTTGAACGTCGCGCCGGTGCTGACGGAGCCGGCGGAGAATCCGAAGTACATGCGTTATGTGCGGATGCGGCTTGCGTAGCGCACCGGTGTCGTCTGCCGTAGCCTTCGCGAAGACGAACGAGTCTCGGCTGGGTGTGCCCCCGTATGCGTTGGTTATGTACAAGGCCTTGGTTGTCATCCCGACCCTGAGCGCAGCGAAGGGGAGGGATCAATCTGGCATGATGCCGCTCCCGAAGGGAGCGGACACCGCTTGACCGACGACAGGCGGCCACACCCACTCCGCCGCTGGACTGTTCCCTAACTTCGATCCGTGGTACACTTTATCGGCAAGATAACGGCAATGCACCCTCTCGTTATCGGCAATGAACTGACGAGATGACGGAAACCCAGGTCTGGCAACCCAGCTACACGCTCACACACCCGCTGGTCAGCAAGCTGACGCGGATCGAGGCGGCGCGGGTGCTGGTCGAGAGCGCGCCGCTGCCCGCGGCGGCCCTCGCGGAGCTCTCTCGCCAGGCGCGGCTGCGCTCCACCCACTACTCGACTCGCATCGAGGGGAACCGGCTGACGCTGGAGGAGGCCGAGCAGGTCATTGCCGGCCGCCGCCGGGTCTTCCACGGTCGAGAGCGGGACGTCGCCGAGGTGCGTAACTACTGGGAGGCGCTCGCCACCGTGGAGGGCTGGGCGAGCAAAGGCCGGGCCGTAACCGAAGAGCTTATCCAACGCGTCGCCGGCCTCGTGCTGCACGGCAAGAGGGCCGGAGCGGAGCCATACCGGCCGGGGCAAAATGCGATCCGCGACTCCGTCACCGGCGCCCTCGTGTATCTTCCCCCCGAGGCTTCCGATGTCCCGGCGCTGATGGCCGGGCTGGTGAGTTGGATTCACCAGGCGGAGCGAGACGGCGTTTCCGCTATCATCATCGCGGGGCTGGCGCACTACCAGTTCGTGACCATTCACCCCTACTACGATGGCAACGGCCGCACCGCCCGCCTGCTGGCGACGTTCCTCCTCCATCGGGGCGGCTATGGTCTGCGGGGGCTATTCTCCCTTGAGGAGTACCACGCGCGCGACATCACGGCCTACTACCGCGCGCTCGATGTCAGCGGCCACCACAATTACTACCTGGGGCGCGCGGAGGCCGACCTGACGGAGTGGCTGGAGTACTTCGTGGACACCGTCTCCAGGGTGTTCGAGGCCGCGCGCGAAGAAGCGCTCCAGCACGTGGGAGCTGCGCCCGCGCTGGAGCCGGAGAAGCTGCGACGGTTGGACCGTCGCGCGCGCCTGGCGCTCGCGCTCTTCCTTCGCCAGGAACACATCACTTCCGCCGATGTTGCCCAGACGCTGGGTCTCTCCGCGCGGATGGCGCGAACGCTGCTGGCTGATTGGGTGGCGGAGGGATGGCTGGTCATCGCGGACCCGTCGCGTAAGGCGCGAAAATACGGGCTGGCAGAGGAACTGCGCGGTTATCTGTCATCGGGAATGAGGCAAGCGCCTGGCCAACAGGACTACAGGAAGTGACTCTCCGGCTCCTCTTCCGCCGTCTGGAGATACACCGCGATCGCTTCCCTGATATTGGCCTCGAGCGCGGTCATGTCGGGGGCCTGAGAGTAGCAGCCGGGCAACTCCGCCACCTCTCCCACCAGCCATCCGCTCTCAGGGTCACGCTCAACGATGAGAGTGTAGGTCTTCGTCATATGCGCCTCCCTGCAGCAGTATATCACGCGCGACCGCGCCTCGCGTGGCGACATCCTGCCAGGTCACGTCTCCCCCTCCCTCTTCAACAGAAACGGATTGATCCGCGTCGAGTCGCACGGCATGGTTCCGGCGCGCGGCACGCAGGGCGCAATGTGCTTTTCCAGGAATGCGAGCGCGCCCGCTTGGTCGCAGTCCAGGAGCACCTCGTGCAGTTCCAGCAAGGCCTGCTCGTCCAACGTCACCGTGATCTTGTTCATCCTCGTCTCCTCCCCAGCGCCGCCCGCAGCGTCATCATCACCAGTCGCGGCAAGGCCCAGAGCCGCGGCAGGCGTTTCGGCTCGCGCAGCGCGCGGTAGAGCCACTCCAGCCCGGCCTGCTGCATCCACAGCGGCGCGCGGGCGACGCGGCCGGCGAACACGTCGAAGCTCCCCCCCACGCCGATCGCCACCGACGCGCCAATCGCCTCCTGATGCCGCCGAATCCACTTCTCCTGCCGTGGCGCGCCGAAGGCCACGAACAGGATGTTCGGCTTCGCCGCGGCGATGGCCTGCACTACCGCCGGCTCCTCCTCCGGCGAGAAGTACCCGTGCTGTACGCCCGCCACGGTGAGCGCCGGGTAGCGCCGCTGCATCTCCCGCGCCGCCTCCTCCGCCACGCCCGGTTCCGCGCCGACGAGATAGACCGAGTACCCCTTCTCCGCCGCGATCTGGCACAGCCGGTCCATCATATCCACGCCCGAGACGCGGTCGGTCACCGCGAGGCCCAGGACCCGCGCCATCCACACCACCCCGCGGCCGTCCGCGGTGACGATATCGGCGTGCTGCACGATGTCCTGATACTCCGCGTCGTCGTGGGCGCGCACGATGCTCGCGCCGTCCGAGGTCACGATCATGTGCGGCGCGCGGTCCGCGATGAACTCCTCCACCCGCGCCACCGCCGCCTCCATGTTGATCCGCGCGATAGGCACGCCGAGCATGTCCACCTGCTCCTCGCCGGTATCGCGCGGCGTGCTGGCGATGCGCGCCAGCATGAAGAACCCCACGAACCCGAGGACCAGCGCCGCCGCCAGCAGCGCCAGCTTGATCAGGAACGAGGTCTCTACCACCAGCACGAGAACCAAGGCCACCGCGCAGAGATACACCGTCGCGGCGTGGAACAGTAGCACCGTCCGCCGCGGGCTGAGGCCGCTGCGGATCAGGGCCTCGTGCAGCAGCTCGCGGCGCTGATTGAGCGCGAGGCGCAGGCCCTTCCCGCCGCCGTAGATGATGGCATACGTCGTCTCTCCCACCGGCACTCCCAGCGCGAGCAGCGGCACGCCCACCACCAGGAAGGCGGTGTTCTTCAGCATCCCCACCACTGTGATCGCCCCCAACGCGAACCCAAGTGCCCAGTGCGCCGAACTACCCAGCGAGGGATAGCTATGCCGCCACGCCCCCGCCGCCGTCCCCGCCAGGGCCAGGCCCAGCACTCCCGCGGCCGGCGCAGAGCGCGTTGCGCCCACGGACAGCGCGGCGATGGCCAGCGTCGTGGAGATGATGGTGACCAGCCCCGCGGTGAGCTTGGGCAGCCGCCGGCACAGGACCACGGAGTAGAGCACGGCGAGCAGCCACAGCATAGTGACCGGGGCCGACCACAGGCCCAGCTTCACCATCTCGGCGCTGAAGGGCGGCTTGAGGTCCACGATGGCGAGGCCGAGGGAGACGCCCACCGCGGCGATACCCACCGCCAGCAGCGCCTGCAGCAGGTGCGGTAGCCCGAGGATATCGGTGGTGAGGCCGGCGAACCCGCCCAGCAGCGCGAGCAGGGCCACCGCGCGCAGTTGCGGGCTCTCTCCCCCGAGCAGGACCACCGGCAGGCAGAAGGCGAGCGTGATGCTCAGCCCCGAGATCGCCCACTGCCGCCGCGGGCGCACCCCGGCCGGCAGTTCATCCTGATCCGGCTGGGGCGCGCGCAATCCCGCCAGTCGCGGGGTGAGAAACGAGATCAGGAACGACAGCGCCACCAGCCCCGCGGCCGGCAAAAGCTGAATCTGGCCGGTTGCTGCATCGAGGGCGCGCATTTGCCAAGTAAAAAGTAAAAAGTAAAAAAACGAACCCCTATCCTGCTTTCCTTGCTTTTGCCTTTTTACTTTTGCCTTTTGCCTTTCCTATGTTCCTACTTGGTAGTCCGCCAGGTACTTCTCCTGCTCCGGCGTGAGTGTGTCAATGCTGATGCCCATCGCCGCGAGTTTGAGCTTGGCCACCTCCTCGTCAATCTCCCGCGGCACGGGATAGACCCGCGCTTGCAGGTCCTTGGCGTGCTTGACGCGCTACCCGGACCACAGGGCCTGGTTGGCGACGCTCATGTCCATCACCGCCGCGGGGTGTCCCTCCGCCGCGGCCAAGTTCACCAGTCGTCCCTCGGCGAGCAGGTAGATGCGCCGTCCGTCCGTCAGCGTGAACTCGTCCACCATGGGCCGCATCCGCCGCTCGGACTTGGACATGGCGCGCAGGGCCGGAATGTCAATCTCCACATCGAAGTGCCCGGAGTTCGCCACCACCGCGCCGTCCTTCATCACCGCGAAGTGCTCTTTGCGGAGGATCGAGGTGTCGCCCGTCACGGTCACGAACACCTCGCCCCACTCCGCGGCCTCGGCGATGGGCATGACGAGGTAGCCGTCCATCGCCGCCTCCAGCGCCCGCAGCGGGTCCACCTCGCACACGGCCACGATCGCGCCCATCCCCTTCGCCCGCAAGGCCACCCCGCGCCCGCACCATCCGTAGCCCGCGACCACGAACTTGCGCCCGGCCATCAAGATGTTGGTAGCGCGGATCACCCCGTCAATCGTGCTCTGCCCCGTGCCATAGCGATTGTCGAAGAGATGCTTCGTATCCGCGTCGTTCACCGCGACCACGGGGTAGGAGAGCGCATTGTTCTGCTCCATCGCGCGCAGACGGATCACGCCCGTCGTGGTCTCCTCCAAGCCGCCCAGCATTCCGGGCAGCAGGTCCTGGTGCTTCGCGTGCAACGTGCAGACCAGATCGCAGCCATCGTCCATGGTGATCTGCGGCTTCGCCGCGATCACGGCCTCGAGGTGCTCGTAATAGGTCTTGTTGTCCTCGCCCTTGATGGCATAGGTCGGCACCCCCAACTCCGTCGCGAGCCAGGCTGCGACATCGTCCTGGGTGCTCAGCGGGTTGGAGGCGCACAAGAACATCTCCGCGCCGCCGGCCTTCAGCACCCGCATCAAGTTCGCAGTTTCCGTGGTGACGTGCAGGCACGCGCCTATCCGCACCCCCGCCAGCGGCCGCGCCTTCGCAAAGCGCCCCTCCAACGTGCGCAGCACCGGCATATGCTGCCAGGCGTACTCGATCCGCAGCCCGCCCGACGCGGCCAAGCTGATGTCCTTTACGTCGTAGTTCATGAGGCGGTCTCCTGAATGATGAGGTGGTCGCGTTCGCCGAGGAACTCAAAGATGGCGCCGGTCACGACGGCGAGTTGCTCGGGCGTCAACTCGGGGTAGACGGGGATGGAGAGCACTTCCTGCGCCAATTGCTCGCACACCGGAAGGTCGCCCTGCTTGTAACCAAGATAAGCATAGGCTTCTTGGAGGTGAAGGGGCAGCGGATAGTAGGTGACGGTGCCGATGCCTTGCCCCTGGAGGTGAGCGCGCAGCGCGTCCCGGTGCGCGCACCGGAGGGTGTAGACGCCGAAGACGTGAGAGCCGTCGCTGCTCACCGACGGCAAGACGAGGCCGGTGTCCTT
Source organism: uncultured bacterium (assembly GCA_964620055.1). Classification (GTDB taxonomy): domain Bacteria; phylum Armatimonadota; class Hebobacteria; order Hebobacterales; family Hebobacteraceae; genus CAZUGW01. Next base: position 2,480 of record CAZUGW010000053.1, on the reverse strand, counting down.
GAGTTGCTCCCCGTAGGTCTGCGCGTGGCTGCAGCGCGCCCGGTTCCAGCTATCGAGATGCGGCAGCTTCACGCGCAGGATCGCGGCCTGGATCTCGTCCAGCCGGCTGTTGAACCCGACCGTCGGGTGGTGGTACTTCTTTCCGCCCAGCACAGAGGCGTCGGCCTGGGTGCGCAGCAAGCGGATGCGGCTGGCCAACTCCGCGTCGTTGGTGGTCACCATCCCCGCGTCGCCGCAGGCCGCCAGGTTCTTCGTCGGGTAGAAGCTGAAGCAGCCGGTGTCCCCGAGCGAGCCGAGTCGCCTCCCCTGCCACTTCCCGCCCGCAGCCTGGGCTACATCTTCCACCACACGAAGGTTATGCGCCTGCGCGAGGGCGAGAATATCACCCATGGGCGCGGCCTCTCCGTAGAGGTGGACGGGGATAATAGCGCGGGTGCGGGGGGTGATGCGGCGCTCCGCATCGGCCGGGTCCAGGTTGAAGCCGTCTGGCAGCGAGTCCACGAACACCGGGGTGGCGCCCATGTGGCAAACGCCCGCCGCCGTCGCGGTATAGGTGAAGGAGGGGACGAGCACTTCGTCTCCAGGGCTGATCCCGAGGGCCATCAGGGAGAGCGTCAACGCGTCGGTGCCGGAGGCCACCCCAATGGCATGCGAGACCCCGCAGAACTGGGCCATCTCGGCCTCGAAGGCGCTTACGTTCGGTCCCAGGACGAAGGCCGAAGTGGCGAAGACTTCCCGCAGCGCGACGATGATCTTGGACTGCAGCGACCAGTGCTGCGGTCGGAGGTCAACCAATGGTACGCCGGCGCTGGCCGACGTTTCCCCGCCCGAGCCTGTCTTGGTGTGGTTCATCCCGCGCCCTGCCTCCTACGCGGACTGCGTCTTGGCGCGCTCCAACCGCGCCGCAGGGGCGCGGTGATCGGGCGTCTAGATCCGTCCTCAGAGTAACCGAAAAGCCGGTGGTCGGACTCGAACCGACGGCCGGCGGTTTACGAAACCGCTGCTCTGCCACTGAGCTACACCGGCGCCAGGATGAGCATAACATGGCCCATTAGGGCTGTCAACGCGAGCCGAGACCGACGCTATGGCTTCTCCCCCAGCGCGCGATGCGTCTCTTTGAGCTGCGCGATGATCGGGATCTTCTGGGGACACTTCGGCTCGCACTGCCCGCACTCCACGCAGGCGGAGGCCCTCAGGTTCTCCGTCCCCTCCGAGGCCAGAGTCCATGAATCGCGGTAGTAGCCCCGCGCCGTCTCGGTCTGCCCCCACACGCGGTGCAGGTTCATCAACTCGAAGTTCTTCGGGATGTTCACCCCGTTCGGGCAGGGCATACAGTATTCGCACCCGGTGCAGTAAAGATCGGCGAACTTCTTGTTCTCCTCCACCGCCGCCGCGATCCGCTCCAACTCTGCTGGGCTGAGGGCGTTCTCCCGGCTCCCCGTCGCGACGTTCTCCTCCACCATCGCGCCGGTGTTCATGCCGGAGAGCGCCACCGTCACGTTCGGATTGGTGAGCACGAAGCGAATCGCGAGCTCGGGAGTACTCTTCATCTTCCCCGGAAGCAGCTTCAGCGTCTGGTCGGTCGTCGCCCCCAGCCGGCCCCCCGCCACTGGGCCCATGATCACGATGCCTTTGCCGTGTTCGTGCGCCCAGGCGATGGCCTCCTCGTTCGCGCGGTCGAGCAGGTTATACTGGCAGGTAACGACCTCGAGGTCCGGCGCGGCCTCGAAGATCTGGATCATCCGCTCCGGTTTGTCGTGGAACGAGAAGGCCAGGTGCTTGACCAGTCCCTCCTCCTTCGCCTGCCGCGCGCCCTGCAGCGCGCCGTCGGGCGCGTTCTCCTCCAGGAAGGTGTCCCAGCCCATGCCGTGCATGTGATAGACGTCAATGCAGTCAATGTCCATGCGCGACAACGACTGCTCGATGATCATCCGGCAGTCATCCGCCTTCTTCGTGCGACCTCCCCACGGCGGGTACTTGGTGGACACCACTAGCCCCTCCCGCCGGCCCTTCAAGGCCTTGCCGAGCGTGATCTCGCTCTCGGCGTTGCAGTAACCCACCGCACTGTCGAAGTAGTTCACGCCCAAGTCCATGGCCCGGTGCAGGACCGACACCGCCAGGTCCTGATCCACGTGCCCGTCCTTCATCTTGAACCGCATCGTTCCGAAGCCCAGCGCCGAAACGCGCAGCCCCGTCGTGCCCAACACGCGATACTGCATCCGTAACCTCCACTCGGTCAGGGGTTAGAGTGACGTTACCCCGTGGCCGCCGGGATTCCTGTCCGCGACGCGGACGAACTTGAGCGAATGAGAGGGTCGTAGTATCATATCCTTGGGCCTGATGGCCCTGGGCGAAGGGAATCGTGACAGCGGTTGTCTTGCGCCGATCCCTCTACCGTGACGCGAGGAGGAGATGGAGTACAGTGTGATCCTGACGCCTGAGCCGGAGGGCGGGTTCGCCATCACCCTCCCGGCCTTCCC
>CAZUGW010000052.1:12242-12855 GCA_964620055.1 uncultured bacterium | reverse complement strand
CAGCACCGTGTTGATCACCCCATACTCCGGGTGGTAGATCCACATCCAGATGATGGACACCACGGCCACGGACACGACGACGGGGATGAAGTTCAGCGTGCGAAAGAGCGTGGCGGCCCGGCCCGCGCGCTCCACCATCACCGCCAGCAGTAGCGGCAGCACCACCGCGCACGGCACGTACATCGCGGTGAACCGGACCGTGTTCCAGAACGCCCCGCCGGGGGTGTTGATGGTCAGCCACAGCACCAGCAGGGGATAGAGCGCGACCTGCCACAGGGTGAGTGGGCCTTTGGGCGTCACCAGGCCCGGCCAGCCCATCACCCGCTGGTCGCGGAAGATCTCGGCGTAGTTCCCGAACCCGATCCAGTGCATCCGCTCCGGGTGGAGAAATTCGTAGTCGTAGAAACTCAGGTACAGCGACCGCAGGATCGGATAGATCGTGAACATCCCGAAGAGCAGCACCGCGGGCAGGACGAACACGTAAGGACTGTCGAGGCTGAACCGCCTCGGCTTGGTCGGCGCCGGGTGGGCCACACGCTCGGGCGCGAGTTCGGTTTTCGGAGTGGTGGTGGTCGCCATGTTCTGAGAGGGAGTTGATTCTGCGGGGGGAGCG
>CAZUGW010000052.1:0-12232 GCA_964620055.1 uncultured bacterium | reverse complement strand
AACACCTTGCCCGCGCCGGAGGAGGCAGCGGATGGCCACGCGCCCTCGGCCGTTTGACCACTCCCGGCCGTCTGTGTAGAATGTCTCCAGGTGACAGGCGACAGTCGTAACCGTCCGTCCTCGCCTCTCGCCTCTTCGTACTGTGGGGGCTTAGCTCAGCTGGGAGAGCACCTGCTTTGCACGCAGGGGGTCAGGGGTTCGAATCCCCTAGCCTCCACCAGGCGATGTCTTTCCGATCTCCTTGACAACGCGCGGCGGTTCGCGGTTACATCACGTTATCCTCCGACCGGGGTGGTGGTGAGACGCGCAGATGAAAGTGCCTTGGGATCGAGGCGGGCTTCGCACCTATCTCGTGCTGCACGTCTATGCCAAGGGCTGTCTCCGGCAGGACCAGGTGGTGGCGAGAAACGGGCCGTACCGCTTCGTCCGCCACCCGTTCTACACCGCGAACCTGCTGATTGACATGAGCATCGCCCTCATGTCCGGGTGGTGGCCGCTGATAGTCGCGCTTCCGGTGTGGTGGCTCGCCGTTTACCTCCCGGTGATGCGCGGGGAGGAGCGCTATCTCAGCGCGCTGTTCCCCGACATCTACCCCGACTACGCGCGGCGTCTCCCAAGGCTGTTCCCGCTACGTCGCCCACTGCCCCCGGAGGGAGAGGGCTTCTCCTGGCGTAACCCGAATATGGTCAGCGATACTGTGTTCTCTCGCCTGCTCCGTCTCCTCGCCTATCCATTGCTGTTTCTGCTCTGCCTGGAGGTGAAGGCCGCTTTCGCTCCGTCTCCCCCGGCGAACCACTACCTGCTGCTCCTGCTGGCCGCCGCGCTGGTCACCCTCTACGGCCTCGCCTGGGAGCTCAAGCGGAACCTGCTGAAGCGGGAGCGGATCTTGCCGGTCGCGCTCTCCACCTTCGGCGCGCGGCTGCTGGTGGCCGCGGCGTTGCTGGTGATCGCCTTCGCGCTCCGCCGCGCCGAGTTCGAGGCGGAGCCCGTCCTGCCCATCGTCAGCGGGGTTTACCTCCTCCTCTCCCTCGGGCTGTACCTGGCCCGGCCCGACCTGCGGCTGGCCGCGGAGGGAGTGGGGATGGCGGCCATTATGGCCCTGTGCGAACTCCCCTGGCTGGCGGCGGCCCCGCTCCTCTGGTACGCCGCGCTGTCCCTGGACCAGCGGCTCGAACCCCAGTCCGCAGGTCCCGCGTCTCTGGCGCGAAGCGGCGCCTATGCTGTGACGATGGCGGTCGGCGTGCTGGCCGCAGCGGTGAAAGCGCTGGCCCGGGGGTAACCCCTCCCACCGTCAGCCATAGCTGACAAAGTGAGGAGGCCGCCCCCGGGCGGCCTCCCCTTCTTCCAACCTCACCCCAACCCGCCATCCGTGTCACTTCTTCGCCTTCGCATATCGTTCCGCGACGTCGTCCCAGTTCACCAGGTGCTCCAGGAAGGTCTTGGTCCACTCGGGGCGCTGGTTCTGGTACTGCAGGTAGTAGGCGTGCTCCCACACATCCAGCGCCAGGAGCGGCTGCACGCCCCACTGGGTCAAGTTCTCGTGCGTCTGCGCCTGGAGGACGACGAGCGAGTCGTCCAGGCCGCGATAGGCCAGGATGCCCCAGCCCGACCCCTTAACCGCGTTGGTGGTGGCCAGGAATAAGGCCTTGAACTTCTCGTAGCTCCCGAAGGCGGCGTCAATCGCTTTGGCGAGCTCGCCGCTCGGCGCTCCGCCACCGCCCGGCTTCATGTTGGTCCAGAGGAGCGAATGCAGGATGTGCCCCGAGCCGTGGAACGCCAGGTCCCGCGCAATCGTCTCGGCGTTCGCATAGTCGCCGGCCTGCAGCGCGGCGTCCAGCTTCTGGTAGGCCGCGTTCAGACCGGTGACATAGGCCGCGTGGTGCTTGTCATGGTGCAGGTGCAACGTCTGCTCGCCATAGTACGGCTCCAATGCGTTGTACGCGTACGGCAACGGGGGCAGCTCGAACGTCTTCGCCATCCTAGACTCTCCTTTTCCTGGCGCCGCGAGGCCGAAGTTCGGCAAGTACGCGGCGGCCGCGCTCAGGCCCGCCAGCCGCAGGAACTCCCTTCGGTCCATCGTCATGGGCGCTGTGTCCTTTTCGTACTGAAACTCAGAACGTGGGGGAATTCTACACCACGCGCCTCAGTTGCGCCTCCTGTACTGGGCAGAACCTGCGTGATTCTTGTGCGCATCTTGCTACAATGACGTGCATTCATTGTCGCCAATATCTGGCGCTTGACTCTCATGCGGGATTGCGGTGTGCTCTGGAGGAAAGCGAGGCGGCACGCGGCGCGAAGGGCGTAACTACCACCACGACCGCTGGCGGAGTTGCTCCAAGGCCTCTTCGCGCCCGATCACCGCGTCCTTCCGGACGTAGTCGCCCGACATCGGCTTCGCACCCTTCCAACCCTCGGGACGCCAGGATTCGATGCGCTCCCCAATCGGCGTGTAGTCACGCCGGAAGCGCGGGTCGTCGTCGAAGGCCGCGTAGTACGACCAGCTTCCGTGCGCGTGGAGGAAGGTCGGCTTCGCCACGTTGAAGATGTAGTCGTGGAAGGCGGCCTCATCGCGGTTCAGCGTGCGGGCGATGGTCTTGTCGCACAGCATTCCCAGGTCATAGACGCGGAGGTGAGAGTAGTACAGCGTCGCGCCGAGGTCGGGGACGAGCACCGAGCCGTTCTGCACGCCCAACGCCTCGGCATACCAATCGAAGCGCTGCGAGATCCATTCCTTCACCCCATCGAAGTCTACAGTCGGATCGCGCGCGAACTTCGCCGACCGGCCGGCGAAGGCGAACCCGCTCCCGAGGAGGGCCAGCGCCGCCAGCGCGATGGCGACCCCGATTCGCGTCCTTCCCTCCATCCTCAGTCCGTCCAGGAGGTCAGCCGTGACCAGCACGGCGTAGAGCGTGAAGAAGGTGTAGAACGGGGTGGCGAACCGGTACTCCTCCATCCAGTCCTGGGGAAGCAGCAAGTAGGCCAAGAGCGTGGCCGCCGCCATCAACCCCACCACCGCACGCTCCACGCCAAAGCGCCGGCCGCGCAGGAGATACCCCGTGGCGAGCAGCGTCCATGCGGCGGCCGCGACCGCGCCCCACCCGCCCGCGCCGCGCAGCACGTCGAGCAACCGCAGGGGGAGCGGCGGGGGTGGCTCGAGGACGTGAATCCGCGGCGGCAAGAAGGCGGAGCCTTTCGCATAGTACGTGTTCGGCAGCAGGTCGCCGAAGTAACTCCAGCGGAACCACAAGAACGCTCCGAAGCAGACCGCGAACACCGCCCCGTAGACCAACAGGGCCCGCGCCAGTGGAGCGGTTCTCCGGTACTGGCGGTAGGCGCGGGACACCAGCAGGATCGCGGGGAAGGCCGCGAGATAGAGCGCGCCCTCCGGCCTGGTCACCGCGATCGCCGTGGCGAGTAGGCCCAACCGCGCCGCGCGCCACGGGACGAACTGCGTTGCCGTGACGAGATCGAAGGACCAGTAGGCCAGCAGGCAGAGGAGGAGCACGTAGAGCGGGTTCTCGAGACCTGAGGTCGTCCACACCACGAAGGAGGTGTTCAGGGCGAGCAGGGCCAGCGCCGCGGCCGCCGCCCAAGGCCGCGTCGCCAGCCTGCCGAGGATCGCGAAGGAGATCAGCACGAGGAACCAGCTCACCAGCTTCGGCGTGGCCGGGATGGTGAAGAGGTGAAGGCGATAGAGCAGGGCCGTGAGGAAGACCCAGAGCGGGTTCGAGTACCCCTCCACCGGCGGCAGCCGGGGCTGGGACACCAGTCCGTGTCCGGTCGCCAGGTTCCGCGCGTAGGCGAAGGAGATCCCGGCGTCGTCCACGATCCAGTTCGTGAACAGCGCCGCGTGAAGCAGGAATACGAGGCTGGGGACCACCACCGGCGCCAGCTTCATCGCCGTCGCGCGGTAGTCGGAAGCTGTTGCCACCTGCACGCTCATGCCCATCTCAACTCGTCACCAGTTCCGCGGCGGCATTATAGCACGACACGGAGGTTAGAGGTCGGAGGGGGCGAAGACTAGGCAGTGCGTGATCTTAGTAAGAGCGGGAGTGACGATGGCTAGCCCCGAGGAGTACTTCGCGGACCTCGCGCGACGCTTTCGCCCGGAGGCGGCGCGAGGGCTGAATGCGGTCTATCAACTCCACCTCACCGGCGACGACGGTGGGACGTGGCACCTGGTGGTGATGGATCAGACCTGCAAGATCCTGAAGGGGGCGGCCTCGCAACCGAGCACGACCATTAGCATGTCGTCCGAGGACTGGAGCTCTCTCATCAGCGGCAAGATGGACGCCTTCTCGGCCCTGCTGCAGGGCAAGCTGAAGGTGGACGGGGACATGGGCCTGGCGACACGGCTGCCGGGGCTGTTTGGGATGTAGGCGCCGCACGCGAGTCCGCGGCGGACCATAGTGGGGAAGATAGCACCTCTCTCCACTTCCACCGCCTCGTCCTAGGCCATCAGTGTCGCCACTAGGCCTTGCCTGTCTATGAAGTAAGTAACCGTCACCTATTTCCTTCGACGCTCGCTGTGTCCACGTGTTGACGCCGTTCGTGGAGCGGTTGGCAACGGCGGAGGAGCAGAAGGCGGGAGTGCCAGACCCGACCGCGCTGAATCGGACGCCGGCGGAACTGCAGCGGAGATGCAGGAAGACTCAGCGATACCCCGAAGGATAGTGCCTCCGAGCAGTACGCCTGCTGCCCCGATCGCTCTGCCTGCCGCTAGCGCATCGCACAGTGAACCATTGGGGGCGGTTGGTGTCTTTGTCCAATGCGGAGGCCATTCGTCCTCAGATGGGCCGATATCGCCGGGCGGCTCCCGGATACGCCGGCCCCTCAACGGATCAGCACGGAGGGTGCGCATCTATGGATGTGTCAGAATCGCCTGTGGCGACAGTCACCCGATTCCCCGATCCACAGATCAACCTCGTGTTATCCGAGTTCGTCCGGACGATCCGGGTTGTGCTTGGACAGCAACTGATCAGTGTAGTGCTACACGGTGGGATTGCGTTCGGGGACTTGGCCCCAGGATATGGTGATCTCGATTTCGTGGCGGTGATCGGGGGCGAACTGGATGACCGTCTCTGCCAGCAGCTAACCGACGCGCGAGCTTCCCTGCGGGCCGGGGGGTACGGGGTGTTGGGCGCCATGGTGGAGGGAGCGTTCCTCCCGAGGAAGATGCTCGACGCGTCTGTTCACGGAAAGGCCCTATGGTGGGGTACGAGCATGGGACAGGAACAGGCTGGGAGGGTTCGTGTGCACGCAGATCCGGGAGAGGGGGATCGTAGTGTGGGGCGCGGACGTCAGAGGAGAGCTGCCAGACCCGAAGCGTGACGACCTATTGAAGGACACCTTGGCCGCGTGCGACCAAGGGTTGACCAATGGAAAGGGCGGAACGCTTCACTCCGTAGACTGGCTACTGATGGCCGCGAGGTCACTCCAGTGGCTGAAGTGCGGGGCACTCAGTTCCAAGAGCGAAGCTGCGGACTGGGCGGCCGAGCACGCCAAGGGGGAATGGCGGAAGCTGCTTCCTCGCGCGAAGGAGTTGAGGCTGAACCCGTCGCGATTCGAAACCGATGAGATAAGAAGCTGGGTCGCCACTCTCACCGGACCCATTCGGGAGGCCTGGCTGGAAGTGAAGGCGGTGGCCGATAAGGAGGAACTGGGATGATGGCATCGAGAACAGTGGAGTTAATGGTGATGGGGGGGCTGGTCGGGGCGTTCTGTGCCGCGCTGGCATCCCCGCTCTGGACTGGTGCGGGATCGCCAGCGGGACGGCGGGCTGTGGGGGCCTCCCAGGAGTTGATAGTGTGCGGCGGGGAGGAGGTGTACGTTCTCGACCTATCCCGGGAGGAGAACGGGAAGCCGAAGAAGGTGTGGAGTTGGCGGGCCAAGGACTGCCGTGAACTGCCGGCAGAACTCAAGCAATGGCAGTTCGCTAGCACCGACGAATGCAAGCCGTTGGGCGGGGGGAAGTGGATGCTCATCACCTCCTCAGGTTCCGGCGTGGCGCTGGTGGAGCGAGGAACAGGCAGAGCCTCCTTCTGGGCTGTGGCCGAGAACGCCCACTCGGCAGACCTGCTGCCTGGAGGCCGGGTGGCCGTGGCCACTTCGGGTCACGAGGGCAGTGGGCCGCCGCGGAACTGCAACCAGCTCATCATTTACGATGCCAACACCCCCGAGAAAGAGCTGTTCAGCACAGCACTACCCGAGGGACACGGGGTGGTATGGGATGAAGCTCGGGGAGTCCTATGGGCACTTGCGCACCGCGACGTCAGGGCCTATCGCCTGGTAGATTGGGACTCGGACAATCCATCGCTCGCGATGTTCTTCATAGTGGATCTCCCCGAAGGCGGAGGGCATGATCTATATCCGGTACCAGACAGCCCGCTGATGACTGTGACGACTGGCGCGCACTGCTGGCTGTTTGACCGGGACAAGCGGAGTTTCAAACTGCATCCGCAGCTCAGAGAAACCGGCCATGCGAACAGCATCTCGACCAACCCGGTGACCGGCCAGATAGCCTATGTCCAAGGGGAGGGTGAGAAGTGGTGGGCTGAACGAGTGCTTCTCATGCAACCCGATCGGGTAGTCGAGTTGGCGGGAGAGCGTGTCTACAAGGCGAGGTGGGGCACCCCGGTGCGCTAGCTCCGTAACGGCGGGATAGTGCCGCCGGAGTCGGTCTCCAGCAACACATTCTCCCCATCGTTCACGAACCCAACCAGCACGGCCGAATCCTTGGCCTGGCGACGCACCAGATTCGCGTCGTAGGGGAAAACAGGGGACAGTGGGGCTGTTGAAAAAGTCGTCTTTGGGCAATCGGTCGAAGGCGCGCCGCACGAGGTTGCCCGCAGAGGCCTGATTCTGGTCTCAGAACGCGTCGGTCAGGCCACGCAGGCACTTTTTCAACACCCCCACAGTCACCTATCTCCTCGACAGAGCCCTTCAGCCCCCTCCGCACTTCCGGCGATTCCCTATTGCCTACGCCTACGCCGGCGGGGGCACGACGGTGGGCTGATCCACCGCGCGCTCTTCCAGCGGTTTGACGGGAAGGCGCGTTCCCGGCGCGGGCCGCTCGTGGAGCGCCACCGCCAGCACCTGATCCATGTGGTTGACGAACTTGAAGGTCAGGTCTTTCTGGACGTGGGCCGGGATCTCTTCGTAGTCGCGGCGGTTGTCCTCGGGTAGCACGATGGTGTTCACCCCCGCGCGGTGCGCGGCCAGCACCTTCTCTTTGATCCCTCCCACCGGCAGCACCTTGCCGCGCAGGGTGATCTCCCCCGTCATCGCCACGTTGCGCCGCACCGCGCGGCGGGTGAGCGCGGAGATCAGCGCCGTCGCCATGGTGATTCCCGCGGACGGGCCGTCCTTGGGAATCTGCCCGGCCGGCACGTGGACGTGCACGTCGGTGGTATGGTAGAAATCCTCGTCAATCCCAAGTTGCGCGGCGCGAGTGCGCGCGTAGGTCAGCGCGGCCTTGCCCGACTCCTGCATCACGTCCCCGAGGTGGCCGGTGAGTTGCAGGTTCCCGCGCCCCTTCATCAACGTCGCCTCGATGAACAGCACGTCGCCGCCGAATTCGGTCCAGGCCAGGCCGGTGGCCACCCCCACCTCGTCGCCCTTCTCGGCCACGCCGTAGCGGAAGCGGCCCTTGCCGAGATAGGTCGCGAGGGACTTGCCCGTGACCCGCGCCACGTGGTCGCCGTCCTGGGCCACGCTCTTCGCGATCTTGCGGCAGACCGAGGCGATCTCCCGCTCCAGGTTGCGCACCCCGGCCTCGCGCGTGTACTCCCGCACGATGCTCCGCAGCCCTGACTCGGTGAAGCGCGCGTTCCCGGCGTCCAGGCCGTGGTTCTTGAGCTGCTTAGGGACGAGAAAGTACTTCGCGATCTTCAGCTTCTCGTCCTCGATGTAACCCGGGAACTCGATCACCTCCATGCGGTCCCGCAGCGCGGGCGGCACGGGGTCAATCAGGTTGCCGGTGGCGATGAACATCACCTCGGAGAGGTCGAACGGCACCTCCAGGTAGTGGTCGCTGAAGGCGAAGTTCTGCTCCGGGTCGAGCACCTCCAGCAGGGCCGAGGAGGGGTCGCCGCGGAAGTCTACGCCGAGCTTGTCCACCTCATCCAGCATGAACACCGGGTTGCGCGTCCCGGCGTTCTTGACCCCCAGCACGATGCGGCCGGGCAGGGCGCCGACATAAGTGCGGCGGTGGCCGCGAATCTCGCCCTCATCGCGCACGCCGCCCAGCGACATGCGGATGAACTTGCGGCCCATGGCCCGCGCGATGGAGCGGCCGATGGAGGTCTTGCCCACACCCGGGGGCCCCATGAAGCAGAGAATGGGGCCGCGCACCTCCGCGGCCAGCTTGCGCACGGCCAGGAACTCCAGCACGCGCTCCTTGACCTTCTTCAATCCGTAGTGGTCCTCGTCGAGGATGCGCTCGGCCTGCGCGATGTTGAGCTTGTCCTCGCTGCGAACGCTCCAGGGCATGGCGATGAGCCAGTCCAGGTAGGTGCGGACCACCACCACCTCGGGCGAGGCCATCGGCATGTGGCCGAGGCGCTCCAACTCCTTGAGGGCGCGCTGCTCCACTTCCTCCGGCATGGCGGCGCGCACGATGCGCTCGCGCAACTCCTCCAACTCGCTGGAGCGCTCGTCTCGCTCGCCCAGCTCCTGCTGGATGGCCTTCATCTTCTCCCGGAGGTAGAACTCTTTCTGCGATTCCTCCAGGTCGCGCTTCACGCGCGAGCTGATCTTGCGCTCCACCTCGAGAATCTCGATCTCGCGGTTCAGCACCTGCGCCAGAATCTCCAGGCGCTCCCGGTGATTCCCCGCCTCCAGCACCGCCTGCTTGGTTTCGAGGGGGATCTGCGCGTAATAGGCCACCAGGTCGGCGAGGCGGCCAGGATCGGAGAGCCGGCGGGCGGACTCCATGGCCTCCGTCGGCAGGTTCTTCCCCAGGTTGATGAGCCGCTCGAACTGCCCCAGCACGTTGCGGGCGAGGGCCTCGGTCTCGATGCCGGGCTCCTCCGTCTCGACCAGGGGCGCGATGGCGGCGAGCATGTACGGATCGGTCTGGAGGTACTGTTCCAGGCGAACTCGGCCGGAGCCCTCGATCATCACGCGAATGGTGCCGTCCGGGAGGTGGAGCATCTGCACCACCTCGCCCAGGGTCCCGACCTCATAGAGATCGGCCACCTCCGGGTCGTCCACCTCGATGCTGCGCTGGGTGACCAGCGCGATGCGCCGGTCCTCCTTCATCGCCGCCTCGAGGGCCGCGACGGAGCGGGGCCGGCCCACGAAGAGCGGGAGCACGAGGTACGGGTAGATCACGGTGCCGCGCGTGGGCAGCACCGGCACCTGCCGCGGCATAGGGTCCGGGAGGCCCCCGGCCTCCTCGGGAACATATCCAATATCAGTGGGTTCCTGGTTCTCCACGTTCACTCGCCCTAACTCGCGCGCAACTCCTGCGCCTCGGCGGCCGGGCCTTCCTCCTCCGACGGTCCGACCTCGCGCGGGGGCGCGCTGATGAACTTCGGCAACTGCTGGCGGCGCACCCCCTCGGCCGTCACCAGACACTTGCCGGTCCCACACTGCGACGGGACCTCATACATGATATCCAGCATCACTTCCTCGATAATCGCGCGCAAGGCGCGCGCCCCGGTGCCGCGGGCCAACGCTTGTTCCGCGATGGCCTCCAGCGCGTCCCGGCTGAACTCCAACTCCACGCCGTCCCAGGCCAGGTACTTGCGGTACTGCTGGACCAGCGCGTTCCGCGGCTCCACCAGGATGCGCAGCAACGACTCCTTGTTCAGCGCATCGAGCGTGGCGACCACGGGGAGGCGGCCGATGAACTCGGGGATGAACCCGAACTTCAGCAGGTCCTCCGGCAGCACCTGGCGCAGCACCTCGCCGATCGAGTACTGCGGGGTCTTGGAGGAGGCCCTGAACCCAAGCGGCTTGTCGTCGCTGACGCGCAGGCGGATGATCCCCTCCAGCCCCTCGAAGCTCCCGCCGCAGATGAACAGAATGTTGGTCGAGTCCATCTGGATATACTCCTGCTGCGGGTGCTTGCGGCCCCCCTGCGGCGGGATGTTGGCGACGGTGCCCTCCACGATCTTGAGCAAGGCCTGCTGCACGCCCTCCCCGCTCACGTCGCGGGTGATGGAGCGGTTCTCGCTCTTGCGGGCGATCTTGTCAATCTCGTCAATATAAACGATGCCGCGCTGCGCCCGGTCCACATTCCCGTCCGCGGCCTGGTAGAGCTTGAGCAGGATGTTTTCCACATCCTCGCCCACATAGCCGGCCTCGGTGAGGGTGGTGGCGTCGGTGATGCAGAACGGCACGTCGAGGATCTTCGCCAGCGTCTGCGCCAGCAGCGTCTTCCCGCTGCCGGTAGGCCCGATCAGCAGGATGTTGCTCTTCTGGAGTTCGACGTCATCGTCATCGTCATCGTCGTGCATCTGGACGCGCTTGTAATGGTTATACACCGCCACCGACAGCACGCGCTTGGCATGCTCCTGGCCGATTACGTAGCCATTGAGCGACTCGTAGATCTCCTTGGGCGTGGGAATGGGCGACTGAAAGGCCGTCTCCGTCGCGGCCAGGGGCGTGCGCTGCTCCTCTTGCAGCAACTCGTGACAGAGCGTGGTGCAATCGGCGCAGATGAATACGCCCTCGCCCGCGATCAAACGGCCGCCGACTTCGCTTTGCGTCTTGCCGCAGAAAGAGCACTGCGGCTCGGGTCTTCTGGTGCGCATACTCCACTCTCTCCCGTCGCCTCCGGGCTACGCTTCGTCGGCCTCGGTCTTCGTGCGCTTCTCCGTCAGCGCCGGCAGGGACAGCACTTCGTCCACGATGCCGTACTCCTTGGCCTCCTCAGCCACCATCCAGTAGTCGCGCTCCGTGTCCTTGCGGATCACCTCGATGCTCTTGCCGGTGTGGTACGCAAGGAGCTCGTTGATCCGATCGCGGGTGCGCAGCATCTCCCGCGCGAAGATCTCTACGTCCGACGTGGGGCCGTAGGCCCCGCCCAGCGGTTGGTGCATCATCACCCGGGAGTTGGGAAGGGCGAAGCGCTTCCCCTTCATCCCTCCCGCCAACAGCACCGCCCCCATGCTCAACGCCTTGCCCACGCAGTACGTCTTGATGGGGGGCGTGACGAGCTGCATGGTGTCGTAGATAGCCAGCCCCGCGGGCACTTCTCCGCCCGGGGTGTTAATGTACATATCTATCTCCTTGTGCGCGTCCTCGCTCTGCAGGTAGATCAGCTGGCCCATCACCAGGCTGGCCACGTTGTCGTTGATCTCGCTGCCGATGAAAATGATGCGGCTCTGCAGCAGCCGGGAGAAGAGGTCCCACGAGCGCTCGCCGCGCGGGGTTTGCTCGATCACGCTGGGTATGTAAAGCATTCACGTCCTCCTGGTCAGGTTCGGCTTCGCTTCGGTGACACTACCGCCACGGAAGGGAACTGTCGGGGGTACACGTTTATGCTACCCCGAAATGGCCCCGGACTCACGGGGCGAGCCACCACCTTACGGTTTCCCACCCGAGGTCGCGCCTCCTGCTGCGCGGGGGTGACCAGACCGCGGATTATCAATACCACGTTCCCGCTGCTTTCACCTGTTTACCGCGCGGCAACGAACAGGCCGGGCCGGGGAGGGGTCCGGGAGGCGCCTACAGAAGAGAGGGGGTCGGTTCCGGGGCCGGGCGTCCCGGGCCGCCGGAAGAGGAGAACCCATGCTCAAGATCGCGATCATTGGGGCGGGGGACTGGTCGGCTTACGTGCACGGGCCGGCCTTGGCGCACTATGCCGCCGAGCATCCCGGCGAGGTGGAACTCGTCGCGGTGGGCGTGCGCACCAATGTTCAACGCGGCGAGGAGTTCGCTCGCAAGTTCGGTTTCCAGCGCGTCTACAACGATCTGGACAAACTGATTGACACCGAGCGGCCCGACGCGTGCTGGGTGATCTCACCCCTCGAGGGGACGCGGGCCTTGGCCGGGCACGTGATGGAGCGAGGGGTCCCGGTGCTGTTCGAGAAGCCGCCGGGGGCGAACCTGCGGGAGGCGGAGGAATTGGCCGAGATCTCCCGGCGCACCGGCACCCCGAACCAGGTGGGCTTCAACCGGCGCTACGCCTCCGGGACTGTGCAACTGGCGGAGTGGGCGAAAGACCATGGGCCATTTGAGTACATCTATGCGCGGATGCTGCGCGCAAAGCGCATGGACGAGG
>CAZUGW010000051.1:0-13139 GCA_964620055.1 uncultured bacterium | reverse complement strand
AGACGGAGGCGGTCGCCACGACCGGCTCGGCCGCGGGCGCTTCACCCGCTGCGCCCTCGTCCCAGCCGCGGATCACTTGGCCTACGCCCAACTGGAAGCTGAACGGCTGGCCGCCATGATCGAACGAGCTGTCGAACTTGGTGCCGTTTTCCAACCAGCCGGTGTACTGCATCTTCACCGTGTCGCCGGCCTTGGCCGCCTCGCCGCTGCCCTCTTTGATGTCAATGTACTGCAGACCGGAGGCGGTGCTCACCACCGGCTTGTCCGTCGCCGTCCCGAGCTTGCGAGCTGCCTGCACGGTCGCGCTTTCCGTCACTTTCCCTTGCTCCTTTGCTGGCTGCGTCTTCGGCTGCTCCGGCGCCGCGGGCATCGCCTTCGGCGGTGGGGCCGTCGGCTGGGCAGGCGGCGTCTGCGTCTGCTGACACCCCGCGATCCCCATTACCACCGGCAGCGCGACCAAGAGTGCGCCGCGCCTCAACCATGTATTCACCATTGCTGTTCCTCCTGAGGTCGTTGCGACCGGGATGATAGCACGGAGGAGGATGGTAGGCAAGAGAAACGGTCGCCAGGAATTCCCTTCGTCGCCGCCGAACTCACCTTCCGTGTGAGAGGAGTGAATCACTATGCCCTACTGCCCGAACTGTCGGACGGAATTCGCCGGCGGCGCGAACTGCACAGATTGCGGCGCGGCGCTCGTGGAGGCGCTGCCGAGCGGTTGGCGTGCCGGTCGGGACGTGAACGCGTCACGGCCCGCGGAGCTGGCCGAGTTCGATGACATGGTGCAACTCGAGCTGATCGAGACCCAGTTGCGCGCCGCGGGCATCCCGTCGGTGCGTCGCCCTCGCGCGGTGGCCCTGCTGGTTCCGGAGGCCTTCTTGGATCGCGCGCGGCAGGTGATGGCCGGCGAGGAGCTGCCAGCGGAGACGGCCGAGGGGGAGACCCTCAGCCTCTCGGAACTGCACCGCATCCGGCTGGTATGCTCCGAGTGCGACAAAGAGACGACCGTGGACTTGCTGACAGAGCGGGTGCCAACCAAGTGCAGTCAGTGCGGCCACCTCTTCGACCTCGGCCCCGCCTCGGCCGTGCTGGACCGTTACACCGATGTGATGCGGATGATTTCGAATGCCGACTACGAGATCGAGGTGGAGCCGCCGCATGGGTAGGGGCTAGGGGCTAGGAAAGCGTCATTCCAGATAGGAATCAGGGGCTGATGGCGCGGTAGAAGCGCTCTAGTTCCCCCACCTTCCCGGGCTGCTTGCGGAGCGAGTCCCAGGCGAACACCGTTACGCCCGTGGAGGGACGGCGGGTGCCGTGGTCCAGCGCCACCTTCACCTGCTCCACCGGCACGGTTTCGCCCCAGTCCGAAAGTTGGACGATGGGCCAGATGCGGTGTCGCTCGCCCGGCTTGCCCTCGATCCCGAGATACCGGCCCAGCCAGGCCGTCTGCCGGCTGATCCACTCCGGGTCGGTGGCGTGCCCGAAGCGGGCGTGGTAGGGCATGATGCTGAACACGTCCACGTAGGCGGCCTGGGCTTTCAGGTCTATCGCGAGCTTGCTGAGGCGCGCGCCGTCGCGGTCCTCATCGCTCCAGGGATTGTGGAACGTGCCGAGCAGCGCGCCCGGCCTCACCTCGACGATGATCTGGCGGAATTCGCGCACCCAGCCCGTCAGGAGATCGCACCGCCACTTCACCCACTGCGCCTTCCGCTCGCCGAGCAGCAGGGCCGAGGCCTCCGGCGTTGCCTTCGGCAGCGCGATCCCCGTGCCGCGGGTGAACTGCGCCAGACACCGCGGGCAGAAGCACGTGTCCGGCAGGTTCGGCTCCGCCTGCTCCCAGCTTGCGTGGGAGTGATGGTAGTCGAGCCACATCCCATCCACCCCCGTCTCCGCTAGCGTCTCGCGGAAGCGCGCCATCTTCCAGTAGCGGTACTCCGGATGCGTGGGGCACACGCCCTGCCAGTTGTCCGGCGGCGGGCAGGGCTCTCCGTCCGGGCCGACCGGGGCGGCGTCAGGGTGCTCTGTCACATAGCGCGCCTCGTGCAGCGTGTTGAACTCCGCAAACACCCGCACTCCCTGCGCGCGCAAGTCCTCCGCGATCTCCCGCGTCACCACGTCCGCGCTCATGAAGATCGCGTTCACCCCGCACTCCGCCAGCGTCTTCCCCTCCATCTCCGGCCGGAACCATCCGTAGATGCCACGCACCTCGACCCAAGGTCGAGCGCGGTTGCTCTCACTCATGTCCTCTCCTGACCTCTATCGCACCTTGACGATCTGCTCGGCCTTCTCGCCCGAGAAGCAGTCCGTAGCCATGATTCGCCACTCGCCCGGCGCGTCATTGAGCGCGAGGTGGAATTCGCCCGCCGCCGCGCCGTTTATGGTCTCGACCGTGCCGGAGTAGAGATCGCGCTGGCGCCGGTCGGGGCCGAAGACCTCGACTTTGATAATGTGTTTGGCGAGCTGCTTCGCGTCGGCCTTGACCTTAACCTCGTACCCGACTGCGTCCCCCGGCTTGGCGGCGCGCGTCGCCTTCAGCGCGACGCCCTCCACCCGGTAGGGCAGCCGCGCGTACATCCGCGGCTCGCCGCCGGTGAGCGTGGTCTTGATCGCCTGTTTCAGACCCAGGTACTTGTGGGCGCGCAGGTCGTAGAGATGCCCCTTCTCTTTCATCCGCAGGGTGATGGCGGCCGGCTTGGCGGCGGCGGTGGTGGGGGTGAACTCGACGATCCCATCCTGACGCGTCTTCTGGGTCCCCTGCAACTCCCGCAGCAGGCCGACCACCTCCACCCCCACGCCGGTCCAGGTCACGCGCTCGATCCCGACGGGGTGCGCGCCGTTCTCGCCGACCACAGTGGCCGCGGGCAGTACGCCGGCCTGCGCCAGGGCCTCGCGCGCGCGGGAGCGCAAGGCCTCGCCCTCGCGCGTCGCCCGCGCCTCCTCGGGCATCTCGGCCAGCCACTTGTCCAACAGCACCGCGCGGCCCTTGCCATAGCCCCCGGGTACAAACAGGTCGGCGAGCGAGCCTGCCGCGCGCGGCTTGCCGTGGCCGTCCGTGGTTCCCGGCGGGACATCCGCGATCACCAGGCCGCCGGCTTTCACGAAGGCCTTGATCTGCGCCACCTCTTTGTCCGAGAGGGCAATGGAACCCGGCAAGATCAGCGCCTTGAACTTGCGCAGCGCGCCCTGCTCCACCAGATCGTAAGGAAGGTAGTCGTACTGGTAGCCGATGTCCTCCAGCACTTGCGACCAGCGCACCCGGTTGCGCATGAAGCGTCGGAAGCTGTAGGAGGCACTCTCCGCGTACTCCAGGTCCTGGTACTTCAGCTTCCCGTCCGACACCCACCACACGTGGCCGCTGGTCATGGAATAGTGCAGCGCGATCCCGTCGTTGTCTCGCGTCAGTTCGCGCACAGTGCGGTAGATCCCCTCGTGGCGCAACTCGCCGAAGGCCTTCTCCATGGACCGGCCCTGCGCGTTGAGCTTGAGGTCGGGGTCCACCATGGAGTAACCCCAGAAGATAGAGGCCCCGGCGTGCCCGTGCAGGAAACGGTGCCAGATCTCGTGTTCCAAGGTGATCCCGTAGCGCTCGTAGGCGGTGAAGCCGGTGACGATGAGTTTGGGGTTGAAGCTGCGGTGCATCTCGTCCTGCCCGCCGCCGGAGTAGGGCTGGAGGTAGTCAATCACATTGTCCACCAGCCACCAGTCGGCCCCGTTGTGCGAGCCGGGAGATTGCGTGCCCGAGACCGTCACCAGACCCACGGGGTCAATGTTCCGGCAGATGCGCGCGGCATAGTCGAACGCGCTCGCGAAGGTCTGGTTCATGAAGACGCGGTGGTCCACCCAGGGCGCGGGGTTACCACGGGCCTGGGCCTCCTCCCACGTCACGGGGAGCGCCTTCTCCCAACTTCGATACCGCGTGCCCCACTCCGCGTTGAGCGCGTCCAGCGTGACGTACTCCTTCCGCAGCCACTTGCGAAACGCGACCAGCGTGGCCTCGCTCCAGCAGAGATCGAAGGCGTCGCCGTAGCACGTCACGGAGGCCTCGTCGGAGATGTAATAGACCCGCGGGCTGTACTTGCGCATGGGCGGAAGGCGCTTGCGCAGGGCCGCGCGGACAGGGCCACGGAACGCGTCGGTGTGGAAACAGGGGTGGCGCACCAGGTACTTCTTGTCTTGCGTCTTGCCATACAGCTCGCGCTGCTTGATGTACTCGTGCCGCTCCCACCAGCCGATGCCGAAGCCCGGTCCGTGCAGGTCCGCGGTCATCCAGAAGTTCAGGTACGGATCGGCGGTGCTGGTGATGCCGCCGGTGCGGTACTGCTGCTCGATCAGGTCGCTCCAGGGATAGACGCCGTGGTGATGCCAGGGCATCTGCACCTCATAGTCTGTCCATTTCGGCCGCGGTGGGGTGAGCGCGAGCGAGGCGCGGCCCTCGTCCACAAAGCGCTCCCCCTCCAGCAGACGGCACTTCACCCAACCGATGTTGGTCAAGGCCTCCGGGCAGGTCAGCCGGAATCTCACGTCTCCCGCGCGGCGCACACGGACGGCGCTGCAACTCAAGAGCCGCCCCGCCAGGTCCCACAGCTCCGTCACCAGCGTCAAGCCCTGGGGCCGGCCGCTCACCTTCGCGCGCCCGGCGATGGTCTTGCCCGGGGCCACCGCGTCGCTGTCCAGGATCACCTTGCCGAGCTTCGCCGCCCGCGCCACTTCGTAAGTGCCGGTCCCCCAGTCCTGCTTCGCGCCGGCGGCGCTGACGATCACGTCCACGAAGTGCGTGCCGCTCGCCGCCGTGCCGGCCGGCAGGTCGAGCGTCACCTCGTTCTCGCCGGTGGTCAGCCGCGCGCGCTGCGTGACTTCCAGTTCCGCCTCGCGGTGCGCGTCCCGCACAGTGACGGAGAGGCTGGCCTGCGTCTGCTCGCCGGAGTTCTCGACGTGCAGCGTCACCTTGCCGTTCGCCGCCTTTTCCGGTGCGAAGCGCTTCGCCGCGGGCGTAACCGCGCGAAGAGTAACCTGCGGCTCCTTGCGCGCCGCCCAGAGGAGGGAGCGCATCAGCAGGCTGAACAGGTACTCCCAGAAGTTCTCGTTCAGCTCGCCGCGCCGCGCCTGCAAGACCGGCCACAGGCCGTGGTTGTAGTACCCCAGCCCGACGACACGGCCCTTGCCATAGTGCTTTACCGCGACGACCGGCGCGCCGTCCACGCCGGTCACCAGGGCCTGCGCCTCCTTGCCGAGCTCGTAGCGATAGTGTCGCAGCGCGGGGTACGGCAGGGCCTCGAAGGGAACTCCATCCACCACATAGTGGTCCGCGACCTTGCGCCAGGGCGCGCCGGAGATCGCCTCCGTCGGCTCGATGGCACGGGCGCGCCCGCCCAGCTTGGTTGCGGGGACGTTGACAATCGGCGAGAGGTCCCACAGACTGCGGTCGGTCTCGTCCATGCCGAGTTGGGGGTGAACCAGCACCAACCCTTCGCCGCCCGCGACGCGGCGGTACACCAACTCCTTGATCCTCTGGGGCAGGTCGTTCCAGCCGATCATGCTGTGCATGACCAGGGCGTCATAGGACACGGGCCGCGCCAGCTCCTCCTCCAACACCTCATACACCGCGTGGTAGTCCGCGGGCTCGCTGTTCATGATCGCGTCGTAGCGATAGCGCTCGCCCCACCAGCGGTTGACGTCGAAGCTCGGGTCTATGCTCACCACGCGCGGCTCCAGGGTGAGCCGCTGCATCAACTCCACGACGACCCGGCCGTCACGTATCCCGGACACGATCAAAGGTCGGACCGGGCCGTTGACGTACGGATCGGCCCACTTAACGTGCGGAGTGACGACCTCCCGGCTGTAGTTGATGTCGAGCTTCGCCGGCGGCGGGATGGGGGAGTCCTGCGTCCTTCTCATCGCAACACCTCTCTGCGGGAACTGGCGGTGTAGTTTGGCGTCGCGGGGCGAGGTTCCCTGCGCGGGGAAAAGAACAAAAACGCGCGGCGTGCCACTGGACTTCGGTGACAAGACGGCTTTCCCCTTCATTGCCCCGAAAACCGTGTGGTGAAATGTGAACACTTCTATTGACGAGGAACCTAGCTATGGTATATCCTAGGGTACGATTTAAATGTGATCCATCCTGGTGCTTGTAAACATCAGGATGCAGGACCCTCCAAGTCATTGGCGGGTCCTGCGTTTAGAGGGGGGTGCGTTGCCTACCTCGCCGCCCAGGCTCAAGACCTACGTCTACATTGACGGATTCAACCTTTACTACGGTTGCTTCAGGCCCCCGGCCCCCTCGCACTGGTCGAGATACAAGTGGCTCAACCTGGAGAAATTCTGCGATCGTCTCTTCCCTGACAATGACGTGATCGCCATTAGATACTACACCGCTGACGTTGCCAACCGCCCTCCCGACAACAGGCAAAGCACACGCCAGCAGGCGTATCTCAAGGCGCTGTCAACGCTGAGTCGAGTGGAAATCGTCAAGGGACACTTCATCGGCCCCAAGAAGCGATGGATGCAGCAGTGCGACGAGAGCGGCGTCGCCCTTGGGCGCAGCGTGTTAGTGCTCAAGACTGAAGAGAAGGGGTCCGATGTCAACCTGGCGGTTGACCTGCTTCATGACTGCGTGAAGGATCGCTATGAGTGCGCCGCAGTCATCTCCAACGACTCTGATCTTGCCCGAGCAATCCGTATCGCTCGCGAGGACTACGGAAAGATCATCGGGATCGTGAATCCCTCTGCGTCTCACAATCCTACCAGCAGGCCCCTAGAAAGACTCAGGCATTTCGACAGGCCGATAAGAGAAACGATTCTCGCCTCCAGCCAGTTCCCTGACCTAGTACCCATCGGCACTCGAGTCGTCAGCCGACCTCACGAATGGCGTTAGCCCCATGACCCGTCCTTCAAACTGACCCACTACCCCACCCCTCGCCGCACGGCGATGATCTCGGCGAGAATGCTCACCGCGATTTCCTCCACCGTCTCCGCCCCGATGGCAAGACCGATGGGGGCGTGGAGGCGCGTTAGCTCCTCCTCGCTGAAACCCCGCCCGCGCAACCGCGCGCACACCCCAGACACCTTGCGCTTGCTGCCGATCATGCCGATGTAGGCGGCCGGGGTGCGCAGCGCGCGCGCTACCACCTCCTCATCCATGGCATGTCCGCGGGTGACGACCACCACGTAGTCGCCCGCGCCGATTGCGAGCGTAGCGAACGCCTCCTCCACCGACGCCGCCAGCACTCGATCCGCGTGCGGGAACCGCTCGCGATTCGCGAACTCCGCGCGATCGTCCACTACCACCGTGCGGAAGCCCACCAAGCTA
The DNA here is from genome assembly GCA_964620055.1 of uncultured bacterium. GTDB lineage: Bacteria > Armatimonadota > Hebobacteria > Hebobacterales > Hebobacteraceae > CAZUGW01. The sequence goes on along the minus strand of CAZUGW010000051.1, from coordinate 5,836 downwards.
CCCAAGTGCGCTACCACGCGGCCCACGTGACCGGCGCCGAAGATGACCAGCGTGGGCCGGGGGAGGATTGGCTCGATATGCGCCCTGACCGGCGTCTCGACGAAGACGGGCCTCCCCTCCGCCAGCGCCCGCTCCGCCAGACCGCGCAACGATTCATCTGTGGCCCCATCCCCCGTCGTGCCAATCAGCACGCCGTCACTAAGCAACACAAGCTTGGCATACCCCCCACCTCCTCCCTCCCGGCCCCCGGCCCCTGGCCCCTGGCCCCCCTTCCCCAACACCGTGATCACCGCCGCCCGCTCCCCCCTCTCCTCCGCCTGCGCCGCCGCCGCGTACACCTCCTCCGCGAAGCCGGGTCGGATGGGCTCGAGCAGCACCGCGCACTTCCCGCCGCAGATCATCCCCTCCCGCGCCGCCTCGTCGTTCGCCAGGTCGAACTCCATCACCCGCGACTCGTCCCCGGCCATCACCTCGCACGCCTGCCGCAGCACCTCCGCCTCCAGCAGCCCCCCGCCAATCGTGCCAAACATCGTCCCGTCCTCTCGCAGCAACAGCGCAAAGTAGTGCTTCAGCGGCACCGACCCCGCAAACCACATCGGCCTCGCCAGCGCCCCCCTCCTCCCCGCCCTCTGCAACCGCACCACCTCTCCATACACACCCCCTCCCCTGGCCCCTGGCCCCTGGCCCCTGGCCCCCATCTCCCTCTCATACTCCTCCTGCGTGTCAATGTCGCGCACGAACGCGTCGGAGTCGCACTCCACCTCCACGCAATCCTCGAGGTGCGCGTGGATCAGGTCGCGCAGCGTTTGCACCTCCGTGAGTGCGAGGACCTCCCGACGATACCGCCCGGCGAAGACGACCGGGTGGCCGCGCTTGCCGCGATAGGTCGGGAGAGCGAGGCCCTTTCCGCTCTCCGCGTGGGCGAGGAGCAGATGCGCGAGACCCGCGGCCGTGAGGCGCGGCTGGTCGCCCAGCGCGATGAGAAAGCGGTTCACGTTCTCCGGCAGCGCGGACACCCCGACCTGGAGGGACGACACCATCCCGCGCGCGGGGTCGGGGTTGCGGACGAGTTGCGCGGACGTATCCCGCAGCGCCGCCGCCACCCCCTCGTCCGCCCCGACTACCACGACAATCGGCGCGAGTCCGGCTCCCTCCAGCGCCGCGACCACCGAGCCGATCACCGTGGACTCGCCGAAGGGCATCACCAGTTTCTGCGCGCCGAAACGACGGGCCTCGCCGGCGGCCAGCACCACCGCGGCACAGCTTTCTTGGTCACCCATACCGCCGTCTTCGTGCCTCCCAACTCCATCCCTGCCGTGGCTCTGCTGTGATCGTAGCAGTTCAAGATCGGAAGCGATCTGTGACTGGCGTGAGAGCGGCTATTGCACGGGGGATGGCAAGATGGTCAGCGTAAGAGCAAGGTATCAACGGAAAGACTGATGCGAGCAGCTACTACCTGGTCACCATCTCTGCCAAAGCACGCGCAGCCACGTCTTTCACCTGTTCCCAGAGCACAAGAGAGTAGTGGGCCAAGGTTCTCTGCCTCCTCCGTGATGGTGCCGCAGAGAGGGCGTTGATCCTCGCCAGTGCTGCAACGGAATTCTTGCCTTCGGCGGCCGAGTACATGGCCGTACCCAGCTCGTCCCACCTAGCATCGTCTGTTAGCACGGAGAGCAATCCAAGAAGGTCGCGGATCTTCCGGGTCTCTGTACTCAGCAACGCGTGATAGCATTGATCGCCCGTCCGTGCTCCAAGCAACAGTATTGGTAAGCGTGAGAGCATAGGCTTTACCCACTCCGTAACCTGCCCGCCAAGCCGCTCGCGATGCGTGCTGTCGAGATGGTGAGCGCTAAGAAGGTAATCGGCACAGTCGGAATCGCTCACTGCATTCCGGAGAGGAGTGTACTTCGAGAGTATCCTAACGAGATAGCAGTAATCCACAGTCTCACTCGAGGCACCGGACCCTTCAGGATACCTGCGCAGCAGATCCAGCAGAGTATCCGAGATGAGCCCACTATCGCGTTGGTCGTGTGTCTCCTTGCCTAAGGCGAACGCGGCGAGCAGGCGTACTCGCAGAGGGTCATCGTTGCAGATCGTCGGGTCGCTCAATGCCATGCGAACACGATCCAGTAAGCACTCTAACACGCGGGGCCAATTATCCCTGAGATGATCACCCAGGTGCGTCACCACCCAAGTCACCAGCCGTAGATCGCTCTGGCTGTTGCCGAGCCCCTCGATCACCCCGAACAGCCAATCATCAGATAGTCTAACAGCAGATCGGCAGCGCTCACGCAGGGCCCGCTTCCGTGGGCCGGACCCCAGGGGAGCCAACCGATCCCAGTGCAGCATGAGAGAGCGACTGCAACAGGTGATTGTATAAGGCTCTGAGTGTTGGCCACCCAGCACCTCCGGCCATGCTCCGTCGCTTTGCTGAATGCTGAGCAGGTTCTCTACCATGACCAGGAGTTCGCTGTCAGGCGGTCCGTAGAGGACCTCCATGATCGCGGCTTGGGCCGTATGTCTGATGTCCGCTACCTTGCGAATAAGCAGCAGATCTGATCCTGGGTATAGGCTGATCGGTTCCTGACGATAGGCGTGAACCCATCCGTCCTGCATCGTCCCACGCGCCCAGGAAACGGCACGATCTATCCGGCTGGCATACGCACCTCTCCAAGGCAGTAGTGTTTCCAGCGCAAACAGGGTGGGGAAGAAGTTCGGTTTGGGGACTACCGTGCCGACGTACTCCTCTCTTCCGATGACGCGTAGGAACTCCGGACTGCGCGCACGTACGTCCCATTCTCCCCAAGGCGCCTGCGTATCGAGGATTCTCTGGAACGCGTCTAGACCGATTCTCAACCCCTCTTCTTCGATCTCATCCCACGACACGAGCGGGGCCCTCCATTTGCGCCTCTGGGTTCCAAATGGCACGGCGCACTGCCCTGTGAAGCTCTTGCTGCCGCTATCTCAAGGGGGTGATTCGGTATTGAGTGGCGTGGTCCTTCTCGGTGCCACCGGATGAAAGAGAAGGGAACCCCCCTTCCGGGACGAACCTCCCAGGAAAGGGAGTGGCTCTGCCATCCCGTTGGGATGGGCAACCCCTGAGCCCTTCGGGCCGGGGTCCCGGCCTCGGCGAGGCCGAGGCACAGGGACGCCATCCCAGAGGGAGTGGTCCTGTGGCGAGTTCCGATACCATCACTCTTCGCGTCAACGGAGCCGAGCACCGCCTCACGCTCGACGGCTCTCGCACTCTTCTCAGCGTCTTGCGCACCGAGTTGGGTCTCACCGGCACCAAGTACGGGTGCGGGACCGGCCACTGCGGCGCGTGTACGGTGCTGCTGGATAGCGAGCCGGTACGCTCCTGCGCCCTGCCGGTGTCCGCCGTGGGGCGGAGCATGGTGACGACTGTCGAGGGGCTGGCCCGTCCCGATGGCACGTTGCACCCGGTGCAGCAGGCCTTCGTGGACGAGCAGGCTTTCCAGTGCGGCTACTGCACGCCGGGCGCGGTGATCGAGGCCGTGGCCCTGTTGCGCCGCACCGCGAACCCGAGCGAGTCCGCGATCAAGGAGGCGATGGCCGGCCATCTCTGCCGGTGCGCCACCTATCCGCGCCTCATCCGCGCGGTGCAGGCCGCCGCCAAGACGATGGCAGGTTAGGAGGGAGCACGATGGACGAGACCACCACTGAGAAAGCCGGCGATCTCACCCGCCGCGAATTCCTCGGCCTGACGGGCGGCCTCCTCGTCTCCTTCGGCCTCCCCGGCGCGGTGAAGCGCGCCTCCGCGGATGATGAAGAGACGAGCGAGGACCTGAACGCCTGGCTGCATATCGGTCCCGACAACCGCGTCACCGTCTTCACCGGCAAGGTGGACATGGGGCAGGGAACGACGACGGCCTTCGCGCAACTGGCTGCGGAGGAGCTCACGCTTCCGCTCGCCGCGGTGACGATGGTGATGGGCGAGCCCGACCGCGTGCCCTACGACGATGGAACCTGGGGCAGCATGTCCATGCGCGACGTCGGCGTGCGGTTGCGCGCCGCGGCCGCCGCGGCGCGGGAGGCCCTGGCGGAGATGGCGGCGGAGCGCTGGGGCGTGTCGCGGGAGGCGGTGGTGGTGAAGGAGGGCCGCGTCTTCCTCGCCGCGGACCCGACGAAGTCGCTGACGTTGGGCGAGCTCACCGACGGCAAGCGCATCGAGCGGAAGCTGGAGGGCGAGCCGAAGCTGCTGCCGTGGGAGCAGCACCGCCTCGTCGGCAAGCCGACCCCGCAGTTGATGAGCCGCGACCTCGTGACCGGCGCGCAGAAGTTCGTCGGCGATCTTCGCCTGCCGGACATGCTCTACGGCGCGCGCCTCTATCCGCCCTGTTACGACGCGCGTCTCACCGGCGTTGACGCCACTGCCGCGGAGAAGGCCCCCGGCGTCGTCAAGGTGGTGGTGGACGGGGAGTTCGTCGGGGTGATCGGGACCTCGCAGGAGGCGGTGACCGACGGGATCTGCCAGCTCAAGGCCACCTGGGAGGAGCCGGAGCATCCCTCCATGGAGACGCTCTGGGACGACTTCCGCCGCAACCCCGGGAGCCCGCGGACCGCCTCCGAGGAGGGCGCGGTGGAGAAGGCGCTGGCGAGCGGGGCGCACTCGTTCACCGCCACCTACCGCGCGCCGTATGTCGCCCACGCGCCTATCGAACCGCATGTCGCGCTGGTGCACGTGAAGGGCAAAGAGGCGACGGTCTACGCCGCCGCGCAGACCCCGTTCTCCCATCGCGACGAGGTAGCGGAGGCGTTGGGGCTTGACCCGAAGAACGTGCATGTGTTCGTGCCGCGCGTGGGCGGGGGGTTTGGTGGCAAGGCCCAGTGCGATGTCGCGCTGGTAGCGGCGCGGTTGTCGCGGGCGGTGGAGCGGCCGGTGCTGGTAGCGCAGACCCGGGCGGAGGAGTTCACCTGGAACTACCTCAAGCCCGCCGCCTTGATTGACCTTCGCAGCGCCGTGGACGCCTCCGGGCAGATCATCGCCTGGGACTGCGACATCTACAACTGCGACAACCGTGGCGCGGTCCCGCCCTATGATCTGCCCAACCATCGGGTGCGGTGCTTCCCGTGCCATTCCCCGCTGCGTCAGGGCGCGTGGCGCGGGCTGGCCGGCCTCTACACCACCTTTGCCATCGAAAGCCACATGGACGAGATCGCGCGGGCCACGGGGCAGGACCCCATCGCCTTCCGGCTCCGCCATGCCCAAGGCGACAAGCGTCTCGCCCGCGCCATTCAGGCCGTCGCCGACGCCTACGGATGGCCCCCGAAAGAGAAGCGGCCGGGCCTCGGGATCGGCGTGGCCTGCGCGCCGGACGCGGGGTCTTATGCGGCGGAAATCGCGGAGGTGGAAGTGGACCGCGAGACGGGTGCGATTCGCGTGAAGCGCGTCGTGGTGGCCCACGAAAGCGGCCTGGTCGTCAACCCGGATGGGATCACCAATCAGATCGAGGGCGGCATCATCATGGGCCTCGGCCCGACGCTGCGGGAGGAGATTCGCTACGAGCGCGGCCGCCTCCTCACCAACAGCTTCGCCAGCTACCGCATTCCCACCATCCACGACACCCCCGAATTCAAGACCGTGTTGGTCCCCAACCCGGACTACCCGCCGAAAGGCGCAGGAGAACCCTCGCTCTTCCCGGTGGCCGCGCTGGTCGCGAACGCGGTCTTCGACGCGACGGGGGTGAGGGTGAGGGAGTTGCCGCTCTCTGGGATAGGGGTCTAAGTGCCACGGTCCGTTGCCGGTAGACGAGTAATCCCTACCTATCCGCTCGGAAAAACTTCGCCGAACTCATTGACCTCTCCCAGTACTTGT
>CAZUGW010000050.1:0-13140 GCA_964620055.1 uncultured bacterium | reverse complement strand
CGCATCCTGGCTAAGATCGCCAAATGTAAAGAAGCGTTAGGGACACTACACTAGCCCCCGCGGGAGGGCGTGGCAAGGGCGCGAGTCGCACTACGAGCGCGGACCTTCGCGCAAGGAAATCGGCGGCGATGCCGAATAGGGCTGGCACGGGCAAAGAAGACTGCGAGGAGAAGCGAGATGCCAAGCGTTCTAGTCATCTACTACACCCGCTCCGGCCATACTCAGGCGATGGCCGAGGCCGTGGCGACGGGGGTGAAGGGCGTGGACGGAGTCGAGGTGCAGGTGCGGCCGGTGGCGGAGGTGTCGCCGGACGATCTGCTCAAGCACGACGGGATCATCATGGGGTCGCCGGTGTATTACGGCAGCATGGCCGCAGAGGTGAAGAAGCTGATTGACGAGAGCGTGAAGCACCACGGCAAGTTGACCGGCAAAGTGGGCGGCGCGTTCGCCAGCTCCGGCGTCGCGGGCGGCGGGTGCGAGACCACCATCCTCGACCTGCTCAACGCGCTGCTCATCCACGGCATGATCGTGCAGGGCACGGCGGGCGGGCCGCACTACGGCCCCATCTCCGTCGGCGCGCCGGACGAGCACGCGTGCAAAGAGTGCGAGCGGCTGGGCGCGCGGGTGGGGGAGTTGGTGAAGAGGTTGGGTGGGTAGACGCGGGGACGAAGGACACCGCGGATCGCGAGTGATACTACAGCCAACCTCATCAGATAGCGGGTCAGCAGCCCACGATCTGGAACTTGGCACGCAGTCTGTTCAGGTGAGTGGGCGGCAGCAGCTTCTCGTGCTGCAGTCGGCCCACGACGATACTCGGTGCGAGGCCGATCTCCCGGGCGAACGCTCTCACCGCGGCCTCGGAATACACACGTAGATCGCGCAAGCGCTCCGCCTGCGTAGGCGGGATCAGCGTGTTCGCGGCGAAGTCGTCTGCCTCTCGTTCTTTCTCGGTCCTATGGTTGCCCGTGGTTTCCACGAAGACGTCTCTCTTGCCGTGGAGCAGCGCGTGGGCCAGCTCGTGGAAGAGGCTTAACCAGAAGATATCATCGTACCGGTGCAGCACACTCAGTTGCGCCAACACCGTGTTCTTGTTCAGCCATCGCACCGCGCCATTGGCGTGCGTCTTTGGCAGATGAGGCACGAACACCAGTGCGACCCCACACTCCGCGCACAACTCGCACAATGGCTGCTGAAACTTCGCCGGCGGCCAGGCCGTCATCTCTCGGAGGCGTGGCAGGGCGACTCTCAGTTTCCGCGCGTCAAACGGCTGTGTCTTCACCTCCGCGGCCTCGAGTTCTCCCTTGCGCAGCCAGGCGGCCAGGGCCTGGGGTGAGGCGTCTCTCGTTCGGCTCTTCCGGTAGGCGACCGAATGAACCTCTGATATGACATCCAAGCGAGCGACTCCAAAGAAACTCAGAAGCTCACGCACCCGCTCGCACCAGTCGCGTGTGTCCTTTACCCAACCGAGTCTGGCCATGTCTCTATACGGGAACTCGCGCGCCATCTCGATCTGCGCCTCTACGCGCGCGAGATCCTCAAGCCGGGTCTTGTTATACTGGTAGTTCCGTTCCAGGTTCAGCCAGATGTACGCGGGCGTGCCCAGGACGCGCTCCAACTCCAGCGCGGTCTCCGGGGTGATCGCTTTCTTCCCCTTGATGATCTCATTCAGGGCCTGGAGGGGACGGCCGGTGCGCTTCGCCAACTCCGTCTGGCTGATCCCCACTGCCACCAACGTATCGGCGAGCAGTTCACCCGGCGGGATTGCTTCGTCGGGCCAGGGTCCGGCTAACACATCAGTGGCCATAGTGGGTAGTGCCCACCTCCTCAAGCCGGGCGATCAGCGCCTTATCGCCCTCGCGCACCGTGAAGATCAGGCGCACACGATAGCCGAGCGCAAGAGAGTGCTGTCCCTTGCGGTCCTGTGTTAGCGGCTCGTACCGGTACTGAGGAAAGCCGCCAAGATCGGCAGGGTGTGCGACCGCCTTAAGCAAGGTCACGGCATCAAGATACGCGCGAGCGACAACCTTACCCCAGGCTTTCTCGCGCTCTCGCCGCTCCCGATAGCACCTCTCCAGCCTGGTCGTCCTGAACTCAATATACACCCGTCCCCCTCACGTTGTCAACGAATTTCATCACCCCTGGGGTGAAAAATCCGAGGCACCTACTCCTCCCACAACTCCGGGAACCCCCGATAGTGCTCCATCGCCTCCCGCAGCAGTTCCGGGATGGGAAGTTGGTAGGGGCAGCGGGTGATGCATTCGCCGCACTCGGTGCACTTCTCGGCGCTGGCGAGGGTTTCGGCGGCGTTCCAGGCCTTCCAGCGCGCGGCGCCCATGCGCCGGAGGATGGAGCGGCCGTGGAGCATCATCTGGATCTGCACGCCCTGGGGGCAGGGCTCGCAGTAGCGGCAGCGGCGGCAGGTGCGCTTGTCCAGCTCGGACTTCATCTGCTCGCAGGCGGCCAGTTCGGCCCGCGTCAAGCCGAGGCCGCCGAGGGCGACCGCCACGTCCTCCTCCGCTTCTTGCGGGGAGGCCATCCCCGGGATGGCGACGGTGATGGGCTGGTTGATGCACCACTTGATGGCGAGCGGGGCCTGGGTGAAGTTGCCGCCGCCGACGTGCTTCATGGCGATGACGCCGACGTTCTTCTCCGCGCAGAGCGGGAGCAGCGTCCGGGTCAGTTCGCTCTCGACCACGTTGAACGGGACTTGCACGCTCACGAAGTCGTCGAATTGCTCGACCGCGCGCATCAGCGTCTCGGCGCGATGGCCGGTGATGCCGAGGTAGTCTATCTTCCCTTCATCCCGCGCGCGCCGCAGGCCGTCCAGCGCGCCGCCGGGGGCGGTGCGCCTCTCCAATTCCGCGTCGTCGTTCACGCCGTGGAGTTGGTAGACGTCAATATTGTCGCGCTGCAAGGCCCCGAGCGAGGTGCACACGGCCTCGTAGATCGCGTCGGCGTCCCCGGCCGGGGATTTAGAGGCGAGGATGGCCTCGCGACCGGCCAAGGCCTTTCCGATCCGCTCCTCGGAGTTGCTATAGCCCCGGGCGGTGTCGAAAAAGTTGACGCCCAGGTCATAGCAGCGCCGCACGGTGGCGATGGCCTGCTCCTCGCTCACGATCTGGATCTGGATGACGGCGAACCCGACCACCGTGACCAACAAGCCGCTCTTACCCAGGCGACGCAGGGGGATTCTCGACTCAGCCATCAGCCTTCCTTGGTGGCGCGGCTACGCGCCGGTCAGGCGCTTGGGGTGACAGAGCGCCTGGGACTTGGCGGCCAGGCGGCCGCAGTGAATGCACTGGTACCTGAGGTGTTCGATCTGCGGGTAGCACATGTGCCGCGGGTCGTCGGTTTCCTCGCCACAGTACTCGCAGACATAGGGCTTCACCGATTTGAAGGGCCGGCACAAGTGGCCGGACCCCGTGGCCTCAGCGCCACAGGTTTCGCAGAGATGATGTTCGACGGTGTTCTCAGTCATGTGCTCTCCTTATGGGTGACGCGTCGGCCACTGGATTCAGATCAGCATGGGTTGCCCGGGCGCGAACCCCCAGCGATGCGGCCACCGGAAGGCTTCCGCGTAGCGGTAGCCACTCTGGATTCCCCGGTAGCGCGCAGTGATCTCCATCAACTCCAGGGTCTCGACGACCGGGTTGTCCTTGAACTCCTCAATCTCACGCGCGAAGGCCATCATCATGCGACGTTTGACCTCTATCACCTTGGTGATGTCCACGTACTGCTCGGGATCGAAGGCGATCCCGGCGACCGTGTCCATGAAGGCCACGTCCGGATGCTGCTCCATCGCCGGCGATCCTGTCTTGATCCCCTGCTGCTTCGACATGAACATGCTATCGGTCACGATCTCATTGGTGGTGCGGTGGTCGTGGGCATACTCGTTGCGGTCGTGGGTGATGATCAGCATCGGTTGCACCTGGCGGATGATCTCCGCGACCTTCAACTTGGTCTCGTAGTCGTCGCGCAGATCGAACTGAGGCAGTTGCAGGTCATAGGTGCTGGCCGAGATCACGGCGGCCGCGTTCTGGAACTCCCGGGCGTCGGCCTCCGCCATCTCCTGCGTATATTCGGGGTGGCGCGTGCCAACGCGGCACAACGCCGCGATGGCTACGAGGTGCCCGGCGAGCGAATACTTGGCCAGTGTGCCCCCGCACAGCAGCACAATCTCCGAAGGATACGCGCCAACTGCCAGCACGTTCAAGTTGTCCCGTCCACTCCCAGCGTGATTATCGGCCTGAGAATGATTCCAGGCGGCGGAGCGCGTTCCTGCTGTCGCGAGCCGGCGGCAGAGCGCCGACCCGGGCGCGGCCCTCGGCGCGACTATCTCCTGGGCCGCGACGGTGGCCGCGGGCGCCGGCCCACGGCCTGTGACCGAGGCCTTGGTGCGCGCGGCCAACGAGTCCGGTGGGCGCGACAACATCACGGTCATCGTGCTCTTTCCGGAGGTGGGACAACCCGGCGAACCGGGCTGAGTCGGCTGCTCCGGGGAAACCGCGTCAGCGACGGGGCGCGCGGGGGGTGACTGAGTTGACCCGGCCCGTCGGCAAGGCTAGAATGCGGGAGTGAATGCGACCGCGGACGGACGCGAAGAGACGCCGACGGGCGGGAAGCACGGCGTATCCCGCCGCAAGTTTCTGAAGCGCGCGGCGCTGGGGGTTGCAGGACTGCTGGGCGGCGGTGCGATGTGGACGCTCGGCGTGGAGCCGCGCGCGCTCGCCCTCCGCCGCGTCACAGTGCGCCTTCCCGACCTGCCCGCGGCGCTCGATGGGTTCACGATCGGGCAACTCAGCGACCTACACGCCGGACCACTCGTGTCCGAGGGGCGGATCCGGCGCGCCGCGGAACTGGCCATGTCGCTCTCCCCCGACCTGATCGCGCTCACCGGGGACTATGTGTGGGGCGGGGCGCAACACGCGGAGACGTGCGCTCGCGCGCTCTCCCTCCTCGAGGCCCCCTCTGGCGTTTACGGCGTGATCGGAAACCACGATCTCTGGTCTGGCGACGTGGCGCGCGTGACGGAGTGCCTGACGGACATCGGGGTGAAGCTGCTGGTCAACGCTTCGGCGCGGCTCGAGGTCAAGGGAACCGCGTGGTGGTTGTGCGGGGTGGATGACGTGTGGTCGGGGAAGCCGGACCTGGAGGCGGCGCTGGCCGACGTGCCGGAAGGGGCCTTCCGCCTCCTGCTCTGCCACGAACCGGATTACGCGGACACCGCGGCCGCGCGCGGGATTCCACTGCAACTCTCGGGTCACTCGCACGGCGGACAGGTGCGCCTGCCGCTCCTCGGCGCGCCGATCCTGCCTTACCTGGGGAGGAAGTACCCGATCGGCCTGCAGCATGCCGGAACCTCCACCCTGGTCTACACCAGCGTAGGCGTCGGCACCATCGCCCCGCCGGTGCGTTTCAACTGCCGGCCGGAGGTGACGCAGTTGACGCTGCGGCGCGGGTGAGCCAGGCTCCTCCGTCTCCGTCACCTCGGAGGTCGGAACGGACTGGGGATGGCGGTTTCCCGATCCTCCTCGCCGGGATCACTGCCAGTTGTCTTCGGGCTGCTACCGCGCCCGTTTACTCGGACCTCTGCCACACGTGGCAGAGAAACTGGGTGTAGGGATCTCCGGCGATCTGCCGCAACGCATACTCGAGGCCCTGGTGAGGTACCTTTAGCTTCTGCGCCGCAAGCTCCAGGGTCTTTCGTGCCAACTCGGTGCATGGATCTCCAGCTCCGGCATCCATATCGTCGAGAAGGCTGCAGATCTCCTGCCCCCCGCGCAAGCCGAACTGCCTCAGTTGCGTCAGGTCATCTTGGAGATATAGCCATGCCAGTGCTTGGCTGCAACAGTCCACCACGTAGCTGAAGCAGAGATTGGTGCGGATCGCCAAATCTACGGGATCCGAATAGGCCAGTTGCAGGATAGTAATGACTCCCTCATCCTCAAACCGTTCGGCAGTGCTTCTCCCGATGCCCTGCAGGGCCGCCAGCTCGCAGCCGGATTCGGTGTCTTGCTCTCCTAGACCGAGTTTCGACATCGTGGTTCTGCGGGTGAAAGTGAACAGCGTGCGGGTCGGGAAGGCCCCCAACATGAACGCAATGGGGACGCCAGCGTTCTCTTTGAGCAAGGCGGAGAAGGCCAGCCCTAACGGCACCGCCACGACGAACCGGAACGCTGCCCAGAGCAGGTGGATGGGACGCAGATCCCGCTGCTGCGCTCGGCGGGTCAGATCGTAGCACACCCACATGTACGCCCCCGCGACCGCGGCGGCCGCCACCTGGAAGGGGACCGTCTCGGAGCCCCCCTGCGCCCAGCTAGACAACGTGCGGATCGCGAGGAAGATCGCGGCGGCGGAGATGCCCAACAAGCAGAGGCCTGGGAAGGCGAAGTGCTGCCTCCCGAACCGCCGGCGGTAGTTCTCCTCGAACGCCGTCCGGGCGGGTTCTCCCTGTTTGCGCGCGGCGGCAAAGAAGGTCCTGAGATAGCAGCGGGCCGGGCCTTCTGGGAACGCGCCGAGAATCTCCCGCTGTCTGACGGTCCAGCCGTCGAGCAGGAAGATGACCACCGGCGCGAACAGCAGAAGGAGGAGTAGGCCCGACAGGAGGTACTCCCAGTGCCAACTCGCAGATAGGTTCATGCGGCAGCCCTTTCGGATTGAAGGTCGTGCTTCATGCGCACCCCGTCTACCCCTCCGCCGTAGTAGGACGGAAGGCGACGGATTCTTCGGAACCCATGCGTGATGAAGAAGCGGATTGCCGCCTCATTGGCCACCGCCGCTTCGAGCGTCACGGTCCGGCAGCCATTCTCTCTCGCGGCTTGGAGGAAGTGCGAAAGGAGTCGCTGCCCGACTCCTTTCTGGCGGAACGCCGGGAGCACCGCGAGGCTGTCGATGCGAGCCGCCGCCCCAGACCGCCTAGTGCTCACCGACCCGGCCACATACCCGACGACCGATGACTGCCATTCCACAACGAGGAAGACGGATCCGGTGCGACGTATGTAAGTGCGGAACTGCGGCTCCCCGAATCGGTGGTCGCGGTAGTACCAGGCATCGAAGCACTCGTTCTCAAGGAGAACCAGGTCAGGAAGGTCAGCTTCCTTCCCCCCACGGACGGCAAAGCCTGTGGCTGCTTGTTCGTCATCCAGGAACACGGCTGACCTCTCCCTCGGCCCCCTCGTCAGTGTGACTACCCCGGCAGACCTGTTCGCCCGCGACGCTGCAATTGTGTCCCGCCCATAGCGTAAGGTTAGGCGAACGCTCTCACGTATTCTAGGCCGCGAGGCGGTCCTCGTCAATCAGATTCTGCGATTTCTCGCTTAGCAGTCGGACTTCGTCCAGTACGGCTTCCAGCATCTACAGGTCCTCGTGCCCGATGATCTCGCGGAAGTTCCGCTCCGTTCCCAGCGCGGCCGCCACCCACCGCAGCGCCATCTCGCCCGAGCGCCAGTGGGTGACGCGTCCGGTGCGGCCGCCGCGTCCCGCGCGGGGGGCAGCAACGCATCAGCCAATACCTCGCCCGCAAACGCGGGCCGACAGACCTGGTCGAGGGTGTCAACTATCAGGCGGCGGTGGCTATCATCAGATGCTGAGTAAACAGTATTGAGCACAGCCAGCATGATCTCGGGGCTGCTGCTTTCGTGGCCGCTAAGTATTGCCGCCTCCCGGTTCTTTGGTAATCTGATGTTGGGCAATGGCACCACACTGCGTTGTGCGTTCAGTCCCAGCGGTTCTTGCATTACCGCTGTTGCCACTCTAGTCTTCGGCTGGCTTGCCAGCCGGATTCCGGCACGCGAGGCCATCAAGGTCTCCACACGCGAAGCGCTCTTGTATGAATGACATGGAGTGAACCCCATTGACTGGACAGCTCAGGGGTAGTCGCGAGCAAGCTGTCACAGCAACAAATCGCTATTCAGGAAGGCGATGCCGCCCGGGTTCGGAAAAAGGCCGGGAAGCTGAGGACGGCGTATCTGCTTAGTGGAGGTGAGTGTTGTGAGAATCGTTGCCTTCAACGGAAGTCCCCACGGGGAACGCGGAACCACCAACGCGATGGTGACCGAGTTCCTGGCCGGCGCGGAGGAAGCAGGAGCAGAGGTCGAGAACATCCTCCTGGCAACAAAGGGTATAGAACACTGTCGGGGCTGCTTCGCCTGCTGGATCGCGACCCCTGGCAGTTGCATCATCAAGGACGACATGGCGGATCTGCTGGGCAAGTTCAACGCGGCCGACGTCGTGGTCTTCGCCACCCCTCTCTACACGGACATCGTGACCGGGCTTATGAAGACCTTCATGGACCGGTTGATTCCTCTGCTCGATCCGCACGTCATACAGGATGCTGAAGGCGAGAGCCGCCATCCGCTCCGCTATGGGAAGGCTCCCCGGACCGTAGTGATCTCCAACTGCGGCTTCCCGGAACAGAGTCATTTCCAGGTGTTGAGCTTGCTCTTCTCGCGATTCGCCCAGAACCTCCACTCGGAGGTGATCGCCGAGATCTACCGAGGCGGCGGACCCCTCCTTGTGAACGAAGCCCCGGAGCTGCAGCCGCTCATTACGAGTTACTTCACCGTCTTGGGAAAAGCAGGACGAGAAGTCGTCGAAAACCTCCGGTTATCAGAGGAGACGAAGGCCGCCCTGGAGCAACCTCTCATCCCCCCCGCGGCCTACCGCCAGGGCAGCAACCTGATGGTGGACGAGCGCTTGTCTAAGCTGAACGCCCGCCCCGGGTAATGTTCGACGGTGATGAACGACCAACCATCTCCATCGCGTGCTGGCAAGAGAGTCAGTTTCCTACGAGCGTGTTACTGGATAGGGGTGGTGGCCGACGTGGCAGCCGCGGCGGCCTTACTCTTTCCCGAAGCCACCCGGGTCATGTTTGCCCTGCCCGCGGCGCCTAATGGAGAGGCGTATCTGTATGCCTCCAGAGTGGGGGCTTCCCTCATGCTGGGATGGTCTTGCTTGCTCTTCTGGGGAAGCCAGAGGCCGGTCGAGAGGAGGGGAGTGCTCCTCCTAACCGTGGTTCCCGTCTTGGCGGGATTGCTAGGGGCTTCCGTGGTGGCGGTTCAGTCGGGGTTCATCCGGATGATCTCCATGCTGCCCCTCTGGATCTTCTACGCCTCGATCCTCCCATTGTATGTGATTGCTTACCATGTCGCGGCCGGGGTTGAGAAGAGTCACAGGCCGGATTGACGAATCCGCACTTTCAGCATCTAGACCGTACTACGCCCTCCGCGTCTGCACCTTGATGCTGAAGACCTTGCCGCGGAGTTGCTCCGCCTTCCCCTCCCCGACGCCACGGCCGGAGGTGACGCAGATGACGTTGCGGCGGGGGTGAGCGGTTACTCCTCCTCCGTCACCTGATCGTAGAAGCTGACGTAGTCGTCCGGCGTCTGGCCGGCGCGCCAGGCGATGGCGGCGCGGGGGTGCTGGTTGAGCATGCCGGTGAGCATGTAGGGGATCTGATAGCCCCATTCCATCTCGTCGCGAAGCTGCAGGAACTGATTCTGGATGCAGTCCAGCACGGGGCGAAGGTGGAACTTGGGGTTCTTGAGAAAACCGAGGAGCAGCTCCAGCGGGCAGTTCCCCGCGCCGCGGCCCATCCCGTTGAAGGTGGCGTCGAGACGGTTGGCCCCGACAATGAGGGCCTCGATGGTGTTGGCATAGGCGAGCTGTTGATTGTGGTGGGCGTGGAAGCCGATCTGCTTGCCGGTTCCCTCCACCGCCTGGAGGAAGGTGAGCGTCAGGTCGCGCACCTGCTCCGAGTAGAACGCCCCGAAGCTGTCCACCACGTAGATGGTGCCCACCGGGCTCTTGGCGAGCACCTCCAGGGCCTCCAGCAGGTCTTTCTCCTGCACCAGGGAGACGGCCATCAGGTTCAGCGTAGTCTCGTAACCCTTGTCGTGCGCGTCCTTCACCATATCCACGGCGGTGGGAATCTGGCTGATGTAGGCGGCGACGCGCACGCAGTCAATCACCGACTTGTCCTTGGGCAGGATATCCTCATGGTAGTCGGTCCGCTCGGCATCGGCCATCACGCAGAGCTTGAGGTCGGTGGTGTTGTCGCCCACGATGCGGCGGAGATCGTCCTCGTCGCAGAACTTCCAGTCGCCGAACTTGTCCCGCGCGAAGATCCGCTTTGCAGCTTTATAGCCGAGCTCCATGTAGTCCACGCCGGCGGCGACGCAGGCGTCATAGACCGCCTTGACGAACCCGTCCGAGAACCGGTGATCGTTGATCAACCCGCCGTCCCGGACGGTGCAGTCCAGCACCTTGATCTCCGGGCGATAGGTGACCCATGAACCTTTAGCTTGTTTGTCTTTGGTATGGACCATAGCCTGCCATTTCGCGCGACCAGTCTCCCGTGAGGGGCTGGATATACTTGCATGGAGGGGTATTCTCTGTCAATGCGCGCGCACTTGCCCAGACCGCGCGGGTTCCTGATGGGTAGGCCCAAGGCCTCGGGGGAGGCGGAGGGTTTCCCTGCGGGGGCCGGGGCAGAGACGGAGGAGGGAAATCCCTGGGAAAACGGTGGAAAAATCGTGGTGATTTCCATGCACTTTTGGCTCCTAGACCAATTGGGGCGGCTCCTGGGGGTTTTCGTCACCGTCACCACGCGCTTCGGAAATGGGGGTGGAGAGGGGCGGCTGGGAAGGGTCCGGGGAGAAGTACGCGAAGCTCACCGGGGGCGGGATCGGGAGTTCGCCGGCGATCACCTTTACAAGGTGCTCGTTGATTCGGACCCAGACGGCGACGATGTCGGAGGCGAGGAGAGGGGAGATTCGGTCGAGTTCGTACTCGATTACTCTCATCATAATCTCGATCTGCTGCTCGGAGTCCTGTTCCTCGGGCGTCGGGTCGGGCACGACCTCGCCAGCACGGTAGAGCACTTCTTTGATGGCCCGGATGTCGCCGCCCTGGGCGAGGGAGATGAGTTTGGTGAGCACTCTCGGGTAGGCGGCGCGGAGGGCGGCGCCTTTGTTTGTGTCGGCGGAGGCCGGCTGGTCGCGCCACGGTAGATGGTGGTGAGGCCGACGCCGAGACGGGCGGCGACCTGTTTGGGGGAGAGGCCGTCGGCGAGGAGCTGGCGGGCCTCACGGCGGCGGGAGGCGGGGATAGGTGGCATGAGCGCTCCTATACAGAGTAATTGCTGTAAGTACGTTTCTGTTGGTATTATACAGCATGTGTCAAGAGGTTAGTGGTAGGTTGGTTGGGGGGAGGGGTTCAACGCAAAGGCGCGGAGGACGCAGAGGGAGCCAAAGGGCGGATCATGGGGCAGCCTCGGCGCTGGCGGGGCGAAGGGATCCCCCTGTTGTCAATGTCGGTACTTGTCTGGATTGCGGCACTCGTCCACGAAGGCCTCCAGCGCAAGCCGCTTCCTTGGGTCAAGCCATGCTGGCGAATCCTCGAGCACGCGGGCCGCTTGGCGGAAAAGACTGTCGGTGTCGGGGACGAAGGTGGCGACCGACTTCGGCAGGACCCGCCAGGTGGTGCGTGCGACCCGGTCATCTCCGCCCTGCGAAAGGTGCTTCCTGAGGAACCCGACCAGGAGTGTGGCTAGGCCCTCGTCAGTCTTGACAAGATCTTGAGTATATCCAGCAGGCGGATCGTCTCCGGCCCAACGTTTCCAGTCGAACAGGATAGAATCGAGATGGGGGGCAGTAGCTAGACGCCCTTCCATAGCTGCCACCTCAAGCTTCCGGATTGCCAGCGACTCAAGTTCTAGCAGTCGCTCCTCGGGTACTGTGAACTCCTCTCTTGGCGGGTTCCTCTTCGCCCCCTCCTCCCACTCCTGCCGCCAGATTGATATTTCATAGATCGGTGTGTAGATCGAACGGCAGTTCTCGAGTAACGGGCGAAGGACACGAAAGCGCTCTTCGCGGTCTGGAATCCTGGTAATGAGCTGGTAGGCAAGGCGAAGCACCTGCATATCGTTTCCATGGCCCCACATGCCACCTTCGTCCTGTGGAAGCACGAGATCGTCGCCGGCATCGTAGAGCGCCTCAATGACGGTGGGTATGTGCTCAACCGGGATGTCTGCCTTCGTGTGATCCTCCAGGCGCTCAAGGAACGCTCGAGCACGGCTGGTTCGTCCGTCAACTCCCATCTCGGTCGCGAGCTGCCTCAAGGCTGTAGCGAGTGCCTGCGGATCACCTGTGAGACTGAGGAGACGCCGCATCTCCGCAGAGGATATGGCGCCGGCCTTCACCGAGAGCCGGAAGTAGACATCGAAGTGCTCAGGGCTTCGGCACATTCGCCTCAGGCGCCATTCAGGCTCCCACTCGCGGCCATATTTTGCCCCATCGAACGCGGCGTGGAACTTCGGAAAGAGACGGGAGAGGGATGTCTTAACTACAGAGCGGATACTTTGTTTGCACGCGGCCATCAGCTCCTCGTAGCGAGGCCGTCGGTCCTCTGGTTTGTCTCCCCAGAGGCGGTCGAACTCCTCCCCTCCGGCGTATAACGCTTGGTTATTGCGGACCGCGTCGTAGGCCGCAGGAGCGAAGACTCGGAGGCACTCAATGGCGAGGAAGTCAATGGGATTGACCTCGTCCTTCACGGGAGGATAGGACACACGTAGCGCGTTGACATAGCGCTTCACGTCTCGTGGCGTCCGGATGAACGGGTCAATACCGTCATGGAACACGTTGCCCCATTCAGTCTGGTCCCACAAGTCTGGGTCTGGTTTGCCGAGAAGGAGGTCGAGTTCGTCGAACAACAGCTTCCGCAGCCCAGACCGGTCCGGTAGCGGCAGGCTGAAGGGCGCCTGTACGATCTTTGCCAGGAAATCCTCCCCACCGCCTGCGCGGTCGTCGGCAAGGACAGAGGCCACGACATCGTGGTCAAAGGCAAGCAAATAGACGGTCTGTGGGAAATCGGCAACTGCCTTAATCAGCCGGAACATCTGGCGTATCTCGGGAGTCGAAAGCCGGTCGAGATCATCGATCACCACGAGGATGCGGGTCTCCTGCCGCCTGAGGAGGTCGTCTATGTCGCGACGCAGCCTCTCGGCATCCTTCGCTGTCTCTTCGCCGACAGCGCGTGTGGCCTCGCTGGCGGAGTGCAGCACCTTATGTATCGGCTTCACCCAGTCGTCTAGTGTAGTGTCCCATTATTCTCTTGACATATGAATCGGAGGCGGCTATGCTG